>JAMPKV010000021.1 GCA_039962225.1 Microcoleus sp. AS-A8 | reverse complement strand
CTCTAAGTTTCTGTTCCAGTTTGACTGGAGGTCAGAGGCTTTTTCTACGGGAGCGTGAAAGTTAAGCACGGCAGGGATGACGGTTGGCGATCGCGCTTAACTAAGTGCCATTCGGTCATAGCCCAATCTGTTGGCACTGTCTCCGGGGTACGCACTTGCAATGCTCTTTGATAACAGGCGATCGCTTGTTCCAAATTCTGCGCTCGGTCTCCTCGAATGCGATCACGGTAGGCACAGCCCAGATTGTTTTGAGCAACACCCCACAATCTTGAGTATGCACTAGTAAGGCATTTTTACAATGAGCAATAGCTCGTTCTAGGTTCTGCTATGCATTAGTCGCATCTTTCTTAACATTTGGGAGAGCGATCGCTCTGAGCCTATCAAACCCCCATTCCTTCATGACCAATTCTCAATAAATCCCAGTTTTTATCAAGAGGAATAAGTGGCATTTTGTTAAGGTGTGTGGCAGCTATGCTTCTTGAAAGCTTGTGGAACAAGGCTTTCAAGATTGTTACAAAAGATGTGACTAATGCATAGCCTTGATAAGGGGGGCTAAGGGGGTCAATTTGTAGCGCTATTTTATGAAATTGGTATAAGCTTCACCTAGATAGTTTTGAGTTAGCGCCCAATTTCGGGGAAAGGCTTCGCAAGTAAAGACTGTAGCGACAATTGAATAACCCGTAATCGCAATTTCCACGTTACTGGCTCGGTTGCCTAGCGGAAATTCCCGAATCCCGTTGCTGAAGTTACCAATAGCAGCGGCAACCTCCTGAGCCTGCTCTTGCGTCACACTCGTCAAGGTAGCAACTGCCCAGTTTCGCAATACTTGAGCAAAGTTATCGTCAAGTAAGTAGAGGTTGGGTTGCAGGAGTGAGTATACAACTCCTGGATTTTGGTAGCTTCCGGTTAGCTTGGTACCTGCATCAAGAAAAAAAGCTGGTGTTTAGGATTTGGACGTGGGGAGGAACTGAGAGTTGAGGAGGATGATAAGGAGAGTGCATCAGCTACCAGACAAGCGAAATAGCTTAAACAATCAGCAGTATTTTGATCGCCTTTTTGTGCCATCACTTCTGACATCCGTTCCAGCATCTGGATCAACCCCGCATCCACTAAATCCGGGTTAGCACTCAAAATCTGCGGTTCTTGGTCACAGGAACACCTCAGTAGCCGCTCAACTAAATTGAGATAGGCTTGGAAACGTTGTTCTTTAATCATTAATCGATAGCACTCAAACCAAGCCAGCCAAAGGATGATTGAAAGGGCTAAACCTCATCCTGCATCTTCATATAGATAAAATTCTAGCCTTCAGAAACCAATGCTTCCAGCTCAGCCAAAAGCTTTTCTAATCGCTCCTGTTTGTTAGGATTGTCCCAGAGCTTCAACTTCTTCAATTTTGTTCTTTATCGAGTCTTTAAGAATTCTTGCTTTCATCTCAGGCTGCGTAGGTCATGTCACAGTCGTGATATGGGGAACCCGTTGTTTGACTTTTCCCTTTAACGGATAACCTCTGTTCCCTTTTTCAAGCGTGCGAAGAGAAAATGCGAGCGTGTCCTGTTACCAGGACACGAATTATATTACGTTATTTTGATACGTTGACAAATTCCAGTCGGCTGGAATTTGTCAACGGGGTGACCAACGAGTTCCTGTCGAAGACTTTATAGCGCTATGTCCTCAAATTTACTTATCAAATCGCGATCTGTAGCTATCAAATAGCTCATCAATCTTCTGGGGATAAGAGACAAGTGTTCCCCGCTCATCCCGGAATGTGCGATCGCGGTCTCCCTTGAATGAAAGCCAGTTGAAGCTTGTTGTTACAGCGAATTTGGCATCAGAGATGAGGATTTTTGCGTGGGTATCTCCAAGGCGTTTAAGAATAAAATTATTTTTGTACTGATTAGCTAATTTTTGAAGATTCTTCTCAGCTTGAATGTCAGGTGGGTACTTTTTATCATCATCTTTTTTTCCCAAACCGTACCCAATGAAAACTTGTACTCCCCGTCTGAGAAGATTTTCAAACTGTTGAAGAAAGCGTTTATCCACAGAATTTGCTCGAATCCAAGGAGAGATAATCAACAGACGTTCTTGGCTATCCTGAAGAGTCTGTTCCAGAAGGGGTCGGTGTTCATACATCTCTAGGAAACGAATAGGAAATGAATTAAGCTTGATGTTAAGTTGCTCTATTTGGTGTTGTTGTTCAATAATAATTTGTTCTAAAGCTGCCTTTTCTTCATCAGTTTTAGCCTGTTCAACGCTAGTCCGAGCTGTATCTATCTGAGCTTGAGCAGAAGATACCTTTTCTTTCAGCGCCTCAGCTTCTTGTAAGGGAGATTGAGCAACAAATTCATGCCCTAAAACTTCTTCAGCTAGCTTCCTGGGTGCGCTTTCCCTTAGTGTCTCTAGTATGCGAAGTGTCTTGACACCATTAGCACGAGCAAAAGCGGCTTCATGTTCATTGGAAAGGACACCATCAATAGCAAAGGCAACCTGAACATCATCACTATCTTTTGCTTTATAGATTAGTGCTAAGGCAGGTTGAAAAAATCTCTGCCTGCGCTCAATAGCTTTCAAAGCTAGCAGGTCTCGCTCTTGCTTGAATTTGGCTTTGCTTGCTCCCTCAATTTTGCGAATAATTGCGTCCACATCTTTGAGTTTGACATCGGATAATTCTGGAGGTTTCTTCGGAAAGGGTTCGATTTCTATAATTCCTTGGTTACGCAAGTCTTTTGGTTTTAGCAAGCGGTACTCCAACCGCCCGTACCACCGAGGTTGCCGCAGAAGTCCGTCAAAGTTAATATCAAATGTCCGTTCCTCGGGAACAATAATTTTAGCATCGCGGAGCGTCACTTCGCCTTTTTTAGTCAATTTCCACACTTGCACCTGAGAGCTGTCAGGAGCTATGAGGTCAATATCATCGCTCATTCTTAAATTGACCATTGCATCTCTAACAATTAGTTGTTCGAGACCAATAAAACTACCAATATCTTCTTCTGAGGAAAGACCCGCATCGATAGACTTCAAAACATATTCTTCTATAGGTGGAATTTGTTTACGAAGTAAAGTAAGGGCTTGAACAGTAATTTTATAAACAGGCAACGCCACTTCTCTACAGCTAACAAGGTCGAAGCCTGTTCGACTATCGTAGCGACGTAGTTCTTCTGGCGATAGAATGGCTGATTCTTCTAAATTCATAAGGCGAGTGTCTGTTTATAAAGTATGCTTGTTTATGCCTTAGCAATGGAATTTGTCAAGTGTTTTTACTTCCTTCATAATTTAGGCTCTATTAAGGCGCAGTTTTCAGTGTGACGTTCAACGTAATCTAGAACTCGATATAAAGGGTTGTTCTCTGAGGTTCGACAGAAGTGGTGATCTCCCACGAGGACTAAGCCAACTCGACCTCTGGATAAAGCTACATTCAGTCGCGCTGCATCACGTAGAAAGCCAACCTTCCCTTCTTTGTTAGAACGGGTCACAGAATACACAGCGATATCAGCCTCACGTCCTTGGAAGGCATCAACAGTGTTGCACTCAATTGTCAAGAATTTCCAGCTATTTAATTCTGAGTTAAGTCTCCGATTCAGCAATTTTAGCTGTGCCGAGTACCCGGTCAAGACAGCAACGCTGTAGTTTTTCTGAGCTTCTTCTGCCATCTGGTTTAGCTGCTTGAGAAGCTGAACTATGACTTTGACCTCACCGGCATTGTTGAAGCTAAAATTAGCCTCCTGTTCGCGACAATTGGGAAGTTTTGTTGTAGTCAGCCAAGTAACAGATTGGGGTAAAACTTTGCTAAGGTTTTTATCTACATCAGTCCTAGCACTGTTTAGCTGACCTTCATAAAAGCACTCACTGACAAGATTACCGATTGGTGCAACCATCCGATGCTGGATGGTCAACATCTTGCAACATCCATCGGGAAGAGTTCGGAGCAATCGATCAAACAGAGTTTCTCGGATGTCATCCTGAGTTAGTTCGTATTTTTCGAGAAAGTCCGAATCTCGGCTGGCTTCATCTTGGAAAGGTGGGAGTTGTTTAGGGTCGCCAACGAGTATCCACCGATGCGATCGCGCCATCGGAACTAGCACTTCTGTTGCTGTAGCTTTTGAAGCCTCATCGACAATGCAGAGGTCGAATTCTATGTCTTGAATGTCCCTTGGAATTCCGATACAGGTTCCGGCTACAACAGAAGAACGCTTAATCAGAGGAGCATTAAATTTTTCACTTCGACCAAACTGCTCAAACCACTCCGCCTGAATCGTCAGCAATCTTTGGAGCATTTTAGCATCGGGAGCGTTTGGATCGATCAGGTTATTAACCCGCTCTTCTAACTCTTGAGACGATAGTCTTAAAAGTTTATTAGTACCAATTCCACTTAATTCTTTTAGGCGTTTTGCTTTTTCCTTTTGCTCATCACGGGCTAACTTTAGTTGCTTACGCAGAGCGTCAATCTCCTGTGTGAGATGCTGAACCTCTTCTAACTGTTCCTTTGGTAAGTTCAGTTGTCCCAGTGAGTCGGGATTTTCCGGGTCATAAGGAGTAGGTAAAGTCTCATCTAGCTCCTGTTTGCGACTGGCAACTTCTGTCCTCAGAGATTCAATCTTTTTGACTATATTCCTCAACTCTTGGAACAGTGTTGCCAGTTCACTATCATGCGGAGAGATACCCCGCTGTGCTGACCAATCAGCAATAAACTTCTGTCCCTTGGCGATCGCTTCCTCTCTCCACTGTTCCATCTGTTCTTCCAGCAAGAGTGAATGAACATTCTCTGAAACCCGTTCGTGGTTGCCAATCCGCACCAATTTTAACTTAGGATTTTTAGTTTGAATTCGTTCTAGGGCGTTATCTAGTGCCACATGAGTCTGTGAACTGAGCAGAATTCGTGCATTAGGATTAGCTTTAAGAGTTTGCAGAACCACTTCTGTAATAAATGTTGTCTTTCCTGTCCCTGGGGGACCCTGGACAATTAGGAAATCTTCTGTTGAGAGTGCAGCCTTAACAACTTCCTGCTGTGATTTATTAAGAGGTTGAACAAACTGCACATCCGCCACTAGTTCAGGAGTCCGAACTTCTTGAGGATTGACAAGTAATTGACGAATATCTGAGCGTACTGCGCGGTCAAATCTAATAGCGTCTAGGGCATTTTTTTGGCGATTTAGAGCAACCTCAGCAGCACGAGTATCAAAGCGTAGCTCACCAGATTGTGGGAGTCGATCGGGTTCTCCGTGTCTAACATAGAGAACCAACTTATCACCTGCAACTTCCACGACATCTCCCCCCAAGAGGCTCAATCCATCTGTCCGGGTTACATGGCGGGGTTGTCCAGCTATGTTATCTTCTAGGAGTTCTAAGAGTTGAAAGATAAGGCGGTTGCCCTCACGGGTAACGCCTGTGTATCTAATTGGTTTCTCTCGGTTTTTCTCCCAATCTATCTTGGCTCTGAGGATATCCCACCAAACTCGGAATAGCCGTTGCTTTTCTTCTTCATCTTCTCGTTCTTTTAGGTTAGCTTCGTACTCTATAACTGCATCCTGTAGCTCCTGAATCACTTCTACAGCTTCATATATGTTCAGTGGACTTCCAAATTTGAACTCGTAGGGTAGAGTCCAAGCACGGTCTCGACGCTGTTCGAGTTGTGAGTAGGGAGTAGACCAAGCATTAAAAATAACGAGGCGGTTTCGTCGATTTTGATCCACCTTCATGTGATACCGATAGGAAACACCATAAATTTCGTAGTGATCTTCACCAGATGAATTGTCTGCTTTGTCCTTAAACTTATAGGGACGAATTCCACAGCCACATTCATTATTGAGATCGTCGAAGATAAGATTTTTGATTTCAACTTCCGAATCAATCTCAAGTTCGCTCTGGAGTCGGTTCAAGCACTTTGGTGTAAGCTCAAGGAAGCAAGGGCGTTTCTTGGTTACCCCTATTTTTGACTTACCTTGGATAGCGTTGAGTTCTGCTAGCAGCACTTCGGCATTGTGTTGACGCTCTGCCGGATCGAGCGAAACAGCACGCTCAATTACTTCAACAACTGAATCCGGGGCATCAAATGCTCTGAGTGCCTGAGGTATGCTATTGCGATCGACAAGCTCCACACTCGTTAGGCATTTAAGCACCAATACCCCAAAGCTGAAGACATCGCGGGTGTAGGTATAGGAGCCGTCATCATACTCTGGCGGCGTGAAAGTACGAGATACAAAGTCTCTAAGGGTAACACTAGGTTGTAAATAACTTTTGAGCTTGGATATGCCGAAATCAGCGATTTTTATGCCTCCGTCACTGCCAACTAAAATGTTGCTAGGCTTGATATCTCGGTGAATGTAGTTGCGATTGTGGGAGAAGGCAAGAGCTTCCAGTAGAGGGAGAGCTACCGCTTTGCAGAATGAATCCCAGCCGTCCGGTGGAGATTCTTTTAGAAGTGTTGCCAAATCCTTCTCCATCCACTCTAGGACGAGAAAATAGTAACCTGTAGTTTCATCCTTTCCTGAATCGAGAAGCTCCACGATTCCGGGATGCTTCAGCTCTTGGAGGGCTTGGGTTTCACGCCTGAAGGACTCGGCTAGAATATCTGCTTCAATCTGCCCGTGTTTGAATTCTTTTAGTGCCACTCGCCGGAGATCATCAAGCATATCACTTGCCTGATAGACATCAGCCATTCCGCCCGCTCGAGGGTTGGGAGATAGAGCATAGCGCCCATTGATGAGGCGAACTGGCATAACTTGGCTACCCCTAGACGATTTCTGTTTAGTTTTAACACAGCGACCAGGGCGATCTGCTGGGGGCAGTTGAGCGATCGCCCCACCCCTTCAACCCCCTGAACCAATCGCTGATAAATAGCATATTCGCCTAGCAGCACCACACGGATAACCAATAATCCTAACCGTTTTGAGTTCTGCTTTAAACTTATCTTTCCTACCCTAAACCGTCATAGGCGATACTAAGAGAGTTCCTTTCCACAGATGGCTGCAAATGAACGCAGGCGATCGCTTTGATGACCTCGACGCTAGACTTGAGCGCTTGCCACTCGCCGATAATTCAGCAAGCGTCCAAATCTTATGGGTCTTGTAATTTATTTGTGGTTGATTTACGCAGAAAAATCTATTGTATTACTGCTGAGTTTTCTCGTATCGGGAAGCCACGCTCAACGGTGCGTGGCTCGTCAGTTCACTATCTCTCTTACAAAGACGCGATCGCACCAGACACAATGCATTGCATCTCTACGAAGCCCCATCTTCTACTGCCCCTAAAGCTTTGAGCATGGCTTTCTCAACTTCCGTTAAACCCGTAACGCCCGTGATATTCATGTCCTCATAGGGTCTGTCTTTCAGAGTTTTTATGCATTCGCCTGTCAAGACATTCCAAAGCTTAATTGTCTCGTCCCAGCTACCACTGATAAACGTTTTACCATTGGGATTGAAGGCAACTGACGATACCCAACTTGTATGTCCCTGGAAAGTTTTGAGGCATTCCCCAGTGCGAACATCCCATAACCTCACTGTTTGGTCATCACTGCCACTGACAAGCGTTTTACCATCCGGATTGAAAGCAACTGACCTTACTGTGTTGGTGTGTCCCTGCAAGGTGTTCAGGCATTCACCTGTGCAGATATCCCATAGTCTCACCGTTTGGTCATAACTGCCACTAGCTAGGATGGTACTGTCGGAGCTGATTGCCAAGGCGTTTACCATACGGGTATGCCCTTGCAGCGTTTTAAGGCAGTTTCCTGTGTCGATATCCCATAACTTCACAGTTTTGTCATAACTACTACTAACTAAAGTTTTACCGTCGGAACTGATTGCTACTGACCATACCCAGTCGGTATGTCCTTGCAAAGTGTTCAGACATTTCCCCGTGCGGATATCCCATAGCTTGATTGTTAGGTCAGCACTGCCACTGACTAGGATTGTAGCGTCAGGAGTGATTGCCACTGAATTTACGCATTTGCTATGCCCTTGCAAGGCTTTCAGGTATTCTCCTGTGAGGATATCGCGTAGCTCCACTATTTTGTCGTAGCCACCACTGGCTAGGATTGTACCGTCGGGACTGATTGCTACTGAATTTACCCTACTGGTATGCCCCTGGAAGATTTTTAGACATGCTCCGGTGCGAATATCCCATAGCTTGACTGTATGGTCTTCGCTGCCACTGGCTAAGGTTGTACCGTCGGGACTGATTGCCATTGACCGTACTGCACTGACATAACCCTGCAAAATTTTTACACATTCCCCAGTGAGCGTGTCCCATAACTTGACTGTTTGGTCATCGCTGCCACTAATTAGGGTTGTACCGTCAGGACTAATTGCCACTGACCGTACCCGTTTAGAATGTCTCTGTAAGGTTTGCAAGCATTCGCCAGTGCTAATGTCCCATAATCTTACAGTTCGGTCACTACCGCCACTGGCTAGAATTGTACCGTTGGAGCTGAAAACCACTGACCGTATCTGATCAGTATGTCCTTGTAAGGTTTTTAAGTATTCCCCAGTACTGATATCCCATAACTTTATAGTTTGGTCACTGCCACAACTAGCTAGGGTTGTACTGTCAGGACTGATTGCTACTGACCGTACCCAGTCGGTATGTCCCTGTAAGGTTTTGACACATTCACCAGTACGGATATTCCATAGTTTTACGGTCTTGTCACTACTGCCACTGGCTAGGGTAGTACCATCAGAACTGATTGCTACTGACTCTACTGATTCAGTATGTTCCTGTAAGGTTTTCAGACACTCTCCCGTGCTGATATCCCATAGCTTTATGGTTTGGTCATCACTGCCACTGGCTAGGGTAGTACCATCAGGACTAATTGCTACAGAATTTACTCGATTGGTATGTCCCTGCAATGTTGTCAAGCATTCGCCCGTGAGGATATCCCATAGCTTAACTGTTTGGTCAAAACTAGCGCTGGCTAGGACTGTACCATCGAAACTAAAGATTACTGAGCGTACCCAGTCGGTATGCCCTTTACAGCACAAAATCTGTTTACCATCTGCAAGTTGCCATAAGCTGATTTCACAATTAGCATCGCCTGTAGCAAATAGCTTGCCATCTGGGCTAAATGCCACTGAGAAAACTGAACCAAAGACTTTGGGAAAAACAGAATCAGCCAGATTTGCCTCAGCAAAATTGACACGACGCAGACTTGCCTCGGTAAAATCAGCGCCCAGAATCACAGCACGGCTGAGAGATCTCCCTTCGAGCGCACCCCTATCAACCTTCACCAGCAGCGTCGCCGCATTCCCCCCGACATAGCCCACCTCATCTTCAGTTTTGCCCCGTGTCGCTTCCAGAATTTCCAATAAGGGAGACTCTTGCTCCTCCCTTGGTTGGAGGGGTTCCAACATTGGCACAATTAAATCCATCACTGCCTTTGTCAGTGGTGCTTGTCCAAAACTCTGGCGAAGCTGCTCTAGAGATTCACTAACGAAAGCCTTCAGAGGCGGAATCGGCACAATCTGTCCCGCCTCATCCATCTGACGACTGAAATAAGAAGACCAAGTGTAATTTGAGAGCGTAGCACCTTCATCCAGATGCGACTGTGCTTGAGCCAACTCCGTAAAATCATCAGCCAACGCCCCCAGTTGGGCCGCGAACTTGTAGGCAACAAAGAACTCCAACAGCGAGCGATGTGCTGGAGTATAGTCACCCTCAGAATTGCGGATGAGCATCGTCTGACCCATCATGTCGAAGTGCCAGTGGTCTAAATCCTTCTCTTCCCGCACAACCGAACCGAAGAGGCGGCGAATACGTTCAGGGAAAAGGCGATAATTGAGACTCATCTGGTCAGTTGACAGCATCTCCCAGGAAAGCTCGCACAAAAAGTAAAGCTTATCTGCCAGCGAAGTAAACGTCCGCTCCGCCCTAATGTCCCGCTCCATCTTGCGCCGCACCGCATACAGGTAAATCCGCGACATATCCACAGGTTTTCCTGCCTCGATATCCGGCAGCGCTTCTAAAATTAACTCCGTCATTACCGGACGACGCGCCAAATCCAACAATTGAGCATTCCCCATCACCTGCTCGACTGTCGCGGCTTGAGCTTGCAACGACAACACCTGACGGATTTGCTCGTCGTTGAATTTCTCCAATTCCAGCACCTCAAACTGAGGTGTTTCACCTGTTAGAGCAGCCGTCGAAGCTTGCAATTCGGCATTGAGCAGCGCCCTTCCTTCTTGTGCTTCTGGAAAATGTTCCGTGCGACAGGTCAAAATTACCTTAGCCCCCGGCACTACCACCTTCGCCAACTCCCAAAAGTTGTTAATCATTGCTTGGCGATCGACCTTAGCTGCCATCTCGTCAAAACCATCGAAAATCAGCAGCAGCTTACCCATGCGGTTGAGTTGCTCAAAAGCTTCGTAGTGAGGTATAGGTAGCTTATGCTTGCGAAAGAAGAATTCGGAAAATAGAGACTCAACACTTACCGCCTTGGCATAGTCGCGCAGGGGGATAACTAAAGGTAGACGAGGACGTTCAAGCCCACGTTTTTGAGCATCGCGATAGCGTTGCAGTGCTGTCCAAGCATAGTGGAAGGCGAACCACGTCTTGCCCGTGCCGAATTCTCCCAAAATTGAGATATGCTCTTTAACTGGGTCATCAAGCCAGAGGTCGATGTAACCGTCAATCCAACCGTCGCGTTCGTCGTAGCGACTGACTGCTAACCTGCGCTTGGTAACAGGGTCAAACTCTTCTTTCGTGCAGGCAAGCGGAACATACTTTTTCTCAATGTCCCGGCGTTTGACCTCTGCTTCCAACCAGTCGAGATAGCCACTGAAGTCAGCATCCTGATCGAGCAGTTCATCGAAGGTATAGCAACCCAGGTACTCATTTTCCTCCTTCTCGACTTCATCCCGTGCTGCCCGTGAAATGCGCCGTGCCGTCACTAACCATCCTTCATCGGTTCGTTGCTCCTCTACTGACTGGCGCAACGCCGCCACATCCCTGAGTCCTGCCTCTCCCTCAATGCCCCGCAAAAGAATGCGATCGTACCGATTCCGCCGTACTGGGATGTTGATAATCCACTCAAAATAGGTATCTTCCCAAACCTCATACCGCTCAAAGCGATAGCCCAAGGTTTCAAACCAACCTCTCATCTGCTGAGCTAATACAAATGCCCTGCAATTGTTTTGGGTTGAAGGGGACGCTGCTGGCAGTGCTGGGTAATCCTGTACCGCCAATCGCGCCATCTCTGTCCGAATTCCCTCTAGTGTCGGGAGCCTGTCGAGGCGTTGTTGAATATTTTCTATCCTTTTATGTAAGGAGCCTATCTGCTGGTTAGTGAGAACTTCTGCGGGTGTGCGCGATCGCTTAGCCACCTCAATAAACACGGTGGCAAACGCCGCGAACTCTCTGTGGGCGTCAATTCCCAGTTCTCGGATTTCATCCCCCAAAGCATACCCATCCAGAAACGCTTCGCCTTCTTTGAGGAGAATTGCAGGATTATTTTGGTCTAAAGCTTTGCGGAAAATCTTTTGAATCTCTTGTTGCCGGAAAAGAGAGAGGATTGGCTTGGGTTTGCCAACGCCGTATTCTACCAGGGCATAAGCGTAAACGCCACTGAAATCTGATGGGGGATGGTCGGGGTCGAGGTTAAATTTTTTTAATAATTTGATGACTGTCTCATTGCGCTGGAGCTTGTCCTTTATAAAAGCAGTAGGACTGACGATATCGGTAATTGCGCCAATTATTGCGTCGAGGGGAATGGGTATCACGGGGATGTTCCTTGGGTTAAAGGACTTTGGCAACGTGTAGGCTTAACCGCTATTATGCAAACGTCGGGATAAAAGTGACGACCCCCTCGCCGCGCGATCGCCTTTCTTGTTGGCAAGCGGCAATCGGCAAACTGCTCTACCCACTTCCATTACAACGACCTTGAATTGGAGCGCCAAGCGACGACACGGCTTGTGAGAATTCGCACTCCAGGATTTTTGACGCTTTAGTTTCGTTTGGTTGTTTCGCTCTCTTTGTAATCCAGTAAGTTCTCAAACCAGGTCATTAATTCGTTTGAGCATTCCCCGGAAAAGTGTCTCGTCGTCGCGAGGAGTTCTGCGTAGACAATAGCAATATCTCCCAGCGCAAACGCCGGACTTCCAGAGGCGCTGCACCTGTTGCACTCTCGTCTTCTAAAGCTATTGCTTTCGTTCCCGGCTGCGTAAACTTGCCTACGGTGTACACAACTCATATCGTTGTTAAAATCCAGTCGGCTGGATTTTAACAACGCCCAACCTCCCAAGAAATGGAAGCGGGCAAGAAATTGCACTCATTCTCCCCCTCGCTAGCAGATGTGCGATAGCGAAGCGCTGCTGCGAAGCGCAGATCGGGGTCTTTTCTCTGTATGGTCTTCCTCAAAGTGGAAAGGATAATCGCCTTCACTTACCCGGAGAGAAGTCACTAGGTACCCGACGATCGCGTTCGCGTGTCCCAAGAAAAGCACGTACTTTGTCATACTTTGGCTAAGGCATAGTAGACTCTAAAACCCCTGAAGTTTCGTTGCTGATAACAGTGTTGCTATCGATGGAAAATCAATGTTGAGCTTCCAGAACCGGAATACAGCGAAACGATTAAGGCTTACCAGGAGCGCCTGCCAGTGGTTTGCACGGGTGACTTGATTAAGGAGGGTAACACTTTGTGCTGAAAAACCCCCGCCATTTTGCGTTAGGCGAGGCTTTGCGGATTGAACCAATTTAATAACCGATATCATCTCTCAAACGGTGGTAGAGTTTTGAGAGTATCAATTGTAAGTGTAGGTTTCTTTTCTATTTCAAAATCAATAGCGAATTTCACTTTCTGCGGTTCGGGCAGATTATCAGCATAGATGATTGCTTCCATTTCGAGACGATCTTTCTGCTTGGAACCAATATAAAAAGGTTCGTCTGCCCACACACGCGATTGTGGCTGGACATTTCCAAAACTAACAGTGAGTGTCCATTGGTTGCCGTGATAACTTACCACTGTCCGTGGTTCCTGCTGAAAAATAGAACGAATTCTAGGAACGTTTCGTGAAAATGAATCAATGTGACGGTAGGCTGGCTCGGTAGGCAAATCACTCAAAACAGTGATGCCATCTAAAGAGCTTCCAATAATTTCAACCCGCACTTTTTCAGCAAGAGTGCGACTTTTGTTTGAAATTACCAGCGTCACAGGTTTTGCTAAACTCTTGAGTCGAATATATTCCTCTTTATCCCTCCAGTAGTGGGAGTTAATCATTTCTCCTATAGATGTCGGAGCTATGAAACCACTAATACCACTACCTCGTGCTTGCCCTGCATCAGGAAGTGGTTTTCTCGGTTTTTCATACGCAGTCGAAAAAAGTTTAATGGAATCGCCCAATTCTTGACGTGTTTCATAATCCGCAAACTGTAAATTCATGCTTGGGACTAAAACACTCTTCGCTGTATCATTCCCCATACGGGCAATGTCTTCAGGGTTAGCGCTCGCTGTTGAACTGCCCAAGCGGTAGTAAACAACATCTTTGTCAACCTTTCCGAATTTCTTATTCGCATAGGTCGGGCGCTCCTGCTTGGGAATCTTGATAACTCCAATCTTTTTCCCTTCAAAAAGGTAAATTTCATAAGAAAGCTCTACCTTTCGATTCGTTTTACAGTTCACAAACTGCTGAAGTTGAGCGTCATCGAAATGTTCATCAGTACCTACCGGAATGTGCTTACCACCTTGAACTGCCTCAACGCCAATGACGATGTAAGCGTCACTCTGTCGCCACGAATTTGCAAAGGCAAGGATATCCTTCAGCAGTTCTGCCTTTTGCTCATCAGTAGCACCAATGAAGGGATACTGCTCTCTCTTAAAGTCGAGTGCAGTTCCCTCATTCTGATAAAGCAAGCTTTCGATGAGGCTGGAAGAATCTGACATATACTGAATAGTTCAGGTAGTATGAAAAACCGGGAGAGTAAAACATCTGAGTAGTGTAGCTAACCAGTGTTATTATCAGTGCCGGATATACCCAAGGATAGTCCAGAGTCTTCACACCATTCAACCCGACCTTTCCGTACCCAAAAATGGCATTTGCATTCATTAAGCTGTCGCACAGATGGGTCAAGCGTTGGGCGCTTTAACCAGTCAAGAATAACTTTCCATGATGGACGCCGTGAAGTATTGAGAGACAGAAGAATCACCTCTCCACATCCTCCTGGACAACGAAAGCAAGCCCACTTTCGATATGTTTCATCTCCTACAATCACAATCTCACCAGAAGCAATTTCTTCAGGAGCGGGATGAGAAGAAACGGTTCGGCTAACAAAGTCGGGCTTTTGAATTAGCCGAAGCGAAACGAGAATGTATCGAACTATCGAGCGCAGAAACATAGTACTTATACTTGATCGAGAAATGGTTCAACATCTCCTCTACCCCAGCACTCATCTGTGCTGCATACTGGACAATACTCGTTAACACGAGCACCTTGTCGTCGATCCGTCAGAAGGTGATACTTTCTAACTCGTTGAGCCACAGCCCCCTCTTCTCCGCGAAATCCTTGAAAACGGTGAACCATCTCCTCAAGCGCCATAATCGCCACATCCGTTGTGAAGAGAACCACTGCTGGACTCGGATTGCCTTCACCTAAGACATACGCCTCGGCTTTCCGGCGCTCATACTCATCGGGCTGCTCACGCTTCAATGTCTCATCACGCGCGATAACTGGATTAATCACTTCACGACAGAGTAAACACGTACATTCTGGTAAAAGCGTTGTCACTCTGCCATCTAAAGCTTGTATTTCTGGGGGATCTGAAGAGGAAACCTCAATCGCTAACCCCATATCAAAGACTGGTGTAAGGTAGTAGTAAGCAAAACGGTTCAATAGCAAGCGCCCTGCGTGATCGTCTGTGCAGCTAAATACGATATCGCAGGACTTCAAAGCGTCCCGGCACTCTGGATCACCTATCCAAGCTTGATAGCTCTTCACCTGAATACCTATTCCTAGTGCAGCAATCGATCGCTCAATAACCTCTACTTTAGGACGCTGCTCTTGAACATCAGCCCATGTCGCACCATGCAGTCGATTTAAGTTGCTTTCCTCTACAACGTCCTTATCGAACAGAGCAATCTGTCGCACTCCTAACTTTGGCAATAACATCGCCACTGCACTGCCTGTTCCACCACAACCAACAAGACCTACCCGCAATATGGATAGGTCTTGTGTCAGTGCCTTGCCAAACGCAAGGGATTGTCGGTGGAAAACTGGAGATGGTACTCCTTCTCCTCGACCTGGGTAATGAAGCTGAATCCTATTGCCAATAGAGCAGATGAGAGCCAGTGGCTCGTACTCTTCGGGGTTTACCCAGCAACGCCCAACCAAATCTCCCTCTGAAGTCAAAACGACGCTAAGAAGCCTCGTCGTTTCTCCGTTTCGATTTTGAGCCAGCTCCACCAAATCAGGTTCATTGATGTCGTCCTGATCAGAGAAGGTAGCAAAACCACCAGGATGACTATGGATAAGTGCAACTGTCATCCCTTTTGCTTGAGCAAGTTTTAACGCTCGGACAAATGAGTCAGTCTTCCAAGTGATGTGCTGGGATGAACGTGAGACTATCTCTTCTTCCGGGATCGGTAGGATATCGAAAGACAGGTATTGCCGATGAGAACGACCATTCCACGGATCTGATGGAATGAACACTTCACCACATATCAGATAGGCTGCTCGTTCCCGTCCATCCTGGTGGAGCAACCTGTCTTTCAGCTTATGTAAGTGGCGTTCCTGTAAGGTCAGACTCACGTAACTGGTCATGCGGCGACCTCCAAGGCGTGTTCAACTCGCTTCAGCATTGTCCAGATGCCATCGACTCCAGGTCGCCATTCGTTGTTATGCCGCGACCAGCGCTGCCATGAGCGTCCACTGAATGCAAAGGGGTTGTTTGCAGCTTTCGGGTAACAATTCCCCTGTATAAGCTTTACCCAGGGTTCCAGGTAAAACATATCTGGCGGAACATCTGGGTAGCCTGAAGGTAGAAGGATCAGAACATCGACTTGGCTCGCATCATATTTGTGAGTCGGGAGCCGAAACTTGGGAAGGACAATTCCCTTGTTACCTCCGTCCACAATCTCATGGAAGACAAAGCCTTTGCTTTCCAGGTATTCCCGGTCTCGTGAAGGCAGAAAAGTCATAGTCTAGCCCTCCGTCGTGGTTTTCTTACCTGTGAAAAAGCGCTCAACGCCTTCCGCCTGAAGGTCAACCGTCTCGGCATCCCCTATCGGACGATCTTCCCCTCCCCTGACTTCTAGCCAGACTCCGTAAGTCTGAGGGTCAACTCCCGCACGTTCCTTAAGCTTCAATCCAGTAATGAGCGGTGCTCCCCACTCAAAGCGGCGTCCATCAATCACGAGACGAAAAGAGCGATCGCTGCGCCAGGTGATAAAACGCTCAACACCCCGCTGTCTTAGATCAACCGTCTCGTCCAGTCGAATCTCTTCGAGCTGCCCTCCTGGAAGCAGATAGAAAATCAGGTACTCGTCCGAGGGTCTCTTCCCTGCCGTGTCCAGGAGTTGGAGTCCTGTAATAACCGGATCTGCTACTGAGTAAGCATTATCGTCTATCTGGACTCGGAAATTCTTATTTACAACCATATGCAATTCTCCTGATTGCTAGAGTGACTTTTGATTGCTAGATTGCAATTCCTTTTTATTATATTGCACTCGTAAATTAAAATTGCAAGAGAGCAATTGGAGGTGGGATGGGAAAGGTAGAGTTCAATGTGGAGTCTTTTTATGCGGCACTAGACAGCCAACGGCAGTCCAAGAAATTGTCGTGGAAGCAGGTAGCAGAACAATCCGGGATCAGTGCATCTACGTTGACCCGGATGGCACAAGGGAGAAGACCTGACGTGGATAGCCTCGCAGCATTGCTAGCATGGTCAGGGTTAAAAGCTGAATTTTTCGTTCAGGGCGGTCAAGATACTCAGGTAGAGTCTGATCCGCTTGCTCAGATTACGGCGTACCTACGTGCAGATTCTCACCTCACTCCAGAAGGAGCGGCAGCCATTGAAGCGATCATCAAAGCTGCCTATGAAAAACTTCGTAAGGACAGTTGATGATGGAGCTACGCCGTGGATTCAAGACAGAGGCAAACAATTATGCCAGGGAATTTCGAGAGGAGCTGGGACTCCAACCTCATGCTCCTCTCTGCCCCTGGAAGCTCTCAGACCTCTTGGATATTCCTGTCCTTTCGCTATCAGAGTTCAGGAATGAATGTCCAACTGAAACTCATTATCTAACTGAAATTAATCGAGAATGCTTCTCTGCTGTAACTGTTTTTCACGGTCATCGCCGCATGATTGTCCACAATGACTCGCACCATCCTCGACGGCAGGCATCTAACATTGCTCATGAATTGAGTCACGGGATTTTACAGCATCCTCCGACTGAACCCTTTAGTGAGTATGGTTGCCGTAACTTCAACAAAGAAATAGAAGAGGAAGCAAACTGGTTAGGACCAGCTCTCCTTATCTCTGAGGAAGCCGCTCTCCACATCGTCAAGACAAAAATGGGCATGGAACAAGCAGTTGATTTCTACGGTGCGACTCAGGAAGTCATCAACATGCGAATCAATGTAACTGGAGCAAAAAGGCGTATAGGTTGGAAGAAACCTCGCTCCAAAAGTCGTCGGCATTAGAGTATTTAGCTCTACCCCAGTTCTAATGCAATGAAGTAGTAGTTGAAAGATTGTAACGAAGGAAATTAGCGATGACGGAACAGTTTATTCCTATTGAGGCATCGCTTTTTAGCGATCACTGTCAGGACGCACTAGCTTCAAAGTCCAGGGACTCGACGTAAAATCTTTCTATCAACCAACGCCTCGAACTGCGATCGCATGGCTTTTGCCGCTACCGGGTCAGCAATCAGAACACCAGCTTCTATGTTGCGCTCGTGAGCCGCTTCGGTGAAGTTGGCAGAGGTGACGAACAGGCGCTCCTCATCCACCACAACGCACTTGGCATGGAGACACGTTTTAGGGCCTGTCTCAGTTGAAAGCGATCGCGGATCGTGAAACACCTCTGGTAGCCTTGCTCCGGGCCAGACCTCTCTGCGAAAGGTGCCTGCAAACTCTCGGAGTATCACTGACTCAGGTGCCTCGCTCCTGTGAGGTCGCTGCACGTTCAGAAACATTCTGACTTGCAGATCGGAATTAGCATCCATTTGGTCTGCCAAAACTTGAAATAGCTCTTTCCCTTTCTTCCCTTTATCAAGGGCATAACTGGAGATAAGGACACTGCTTTGGGCGGTACTGAACAACTCACGCACGACAATACTGGTATCGCGGCTCTCTGAGCTGAACACCTCATGACCCGTCCACACGAGGTCAATGCGATCGCGATTTGTTTGGGAAAGTGTCCGCTCTTGGGCAACCAAGCGCAGCATATACGCCATATGTTCTGTTGTCATGCCCATCTGATGAAGCTTCTCCAATTCTGCCGCGACTTCATTCCGCATTGCAGCGGGTACGTGACCCGTCAACGTGGCAGCATAAAAGGGAGCAGTAAGCCTTCCGGTTTCAAGGGCTGCTGCCAAACCAATCAGGGCAGGGCGACTAAGATGGTGGAAAGGAGACATCAACCGAGTTCATCTGGGAAGAACGCTGCTCCCATTCTCTCAACGGTATCCACGACAAGTGCCCGATCCAAAAATTCGTTACGACGTTCGCAGGAAGTCTCTGCAATCAGCAAACAGCTATGGCAGGCAGACCCGTGAAGGAAGCGTTCTTCCTGCATGTTGTCAGGCTGATGTTGAGCGCAAACGGGGTCATTTGAGCAAAGTTTCCCGAATTCGAGAGCAGTCGTTAAGTGGTGTTCTATGCGTTTGCCTATCTGTACTAACCCACCCAACGTTCCCTCGGAGCCTGAACTTCCCGTGTAAAGGAGTATCCCATACCCCGCCTCTCCCGCATATATACGTTCTCGGATAGAACTAGCGGCGTAGCCACACTCCAGCGATACAGCTGCAATCAAAAGATGGGAAAGAGAATGCAGCATGATATAGGGGAGTCCGGGAAATTTCGCCTTGTCCTGGGGAATGCCTCGGCGCTGGCACCACTGAGTGTAGCCGTTGCGTAATTCGCGTCCCCTATCGTTTACAGCCTTGCGTGTCTGCCACTCATCGATTGCGGTCTTGCTGAAGGCGATGAAGACTCCCTCTCCTTTATTCTCAACCGCAGGAACCCAGCTGGGTTCAACATCCAAAGCTGCTCGTCTTACTGCAATGGATAATTCAGGAGACAATTCACCTTCGATGTCGGGCACTTCTGCCTCAAACCGCGTGAAGCCAACCTGCGCGATCACCTCTCGGAGCCGATGAACCAGAACAATGCGATCCAGTCGCGAGGCGAGAGCTGGCTTCAATTCGCTGAGCTTCCGGGTGCGAGCGTAGAAATCGCCCTCCGGGACATCCTCACCAACTTCTTCGGGACTCGATAGTAAGGCTTCAATCTCAACTTGCTTGATGCTCTTAGACTTCGGCGTTTCCCCACTCAACCGTCGCGTGACCTCTGCCCAGACTGCATCATCACTGAACCCTTCTAGGGCATTTGCCACGTTTGGTCTGCGGCGTTCCTTGCGAACTTCATCTAAACTTTCTAAGAATTGCAGATGATTTTCGTAGACCTGGCTGACAGCATCCTTTAACTTTTGATCGGAGTCTGGGATGGAAATAACGCTCAATGTCTGAGCAAAGTAGGCATTACTGGCAGAGCGAACGAGGAGGCGATTCTTTTCTGGCAAATCCTTGTTGAGAGCGGTACACTGTTCAGATGCACCCTGCCCTAACCAGGGACGCTGACCTTTGCAATATCCCAAAACATTTCGACCGGGAAGCGTAGCGTCGGAGAGTGGACGGCGTTTTTTGCACTGCTCGCACCGAATGAAGATATCAGCAAAGTCGTTTCCCGTACCGCCCTCGTCCAACCAAAGCGGTGCTGGGCAGTTACTCCGGCAGTCTGGATTGACGAAGAGATACCAGTCAATGTCACTGATGTGACCGTTCAGGCAAGCTTGAACAAAACGCACGGGGACTACAGGGATTTTCTTGCGATCGGGGTTGAGGTATTTTCCTTTCACCAAACGTGCCCACGGTACCAAAGGTCTGGTCTGATACTCTTTGCCACTGGGGGCTTTCCATTTCTCGTCGGCAACCTGCGCGACAAACCAAGCGGGAAAGGTAAATGCAGTAACGCCGGTGCGTGGGGCTGAAGGGTCTTGCTCGGCGGCGGGGGGTGCGTACATATTAATCTTTGCAACCCCCAAAAGTTGGCAAACTCTTGCCGCCAGCCGCTCTTCGTCAATGGGCTGGTTGCGATACCCCTGCCAGTGGTTGAGACCGCCAATCAACACCGAGTGGTTCGGCAAGTCTACCATTGAGCCGGGACCGAAGGTAGAAAGCATCTGGCTCTGCCGAATTTCTCCAGCAGGAGGTTGTCTTTTCTTCTGAGTCACTAGATTTCTTCCTCCACTTCCTCAATGTTATTGGGGTTCATCACCCACAGGTTTACGACGGGTTCGACATCCCGCAAGCTGCGTTGAGCCTTGAATTTCTGGATGATCAGAGGTTGGTTTTTTAGCTCTGGATCGAGAAAGTCTTGAAGTAACGGTGGTGCGACGCCGACTTCCTGCTGATACTGGAGTTGTCCCTTATCGGCGGCGATGTGTGCCCAAGCATCTAAGAGGTTATTGACACGCTTTCTGATTTTCTGGCGAAGATCGTCGGCTTCAGTTTTATTCTGTTCCTCGTCATGCATGAAAGCACGTTCGGCGATAATATCAACAACGAAGTCTAGCTCTCCTCGATGCTGTGTGATATCGGCTGCCTTCCGAGGAGCGGTTAAATGAGGGTTGCCCAGCCGTGCTAAGGCAACGGTCACACCTGCAATACCGCGATCGACAGCACGGGGAGAGAACGGTGTGACACTCGTAGCCTCAACAGCGCGGTAGAATGAAGTGTGCCACGCTTGGAACCGCTCGTAGTGCGAGCGATCGCGGGGTCGGTGAACGTTCAAAAGCGTCACCACCAACCCCGGTCGGTCTTCATCTCGTCCAACACGGCTGGTCGCCTGGATATATTCGGCAGCGGTTTTGGGTTGCCCTAATACAACCATCAAGCCTAAGCGGGTGATATCCAGACCCACAGAAATCATGTTTGTGGCGAGTACCACATCGACCCGTTCCTTCTCGTGGAAAGCGAGTGTCAAGCGTCGCTTTGTTTCTGCGATCTTGTTCGTGCTTATACGAGATGTTAGCTCGCACGGTTCATCGTCAATCTTTCGGTTTGTGAACGAACCAGAGAGTTCGTTTTCCCGATGTCGCCAACCGTAACGGGCAAGACGGGCATTGACTTCATCCTCCACAATCCGGCGACTTCCCCCCAGTTCCCGAAGCGAGTTAAAGTATCCCAAGAGCGTCATGTACGGGTCTGCGGGATTTTTAGGATTCTTGGCTCTCCCAGCCGCTTCCCACTCCTTCTGTGCGGCACCGAGCAGTGCCAAGTAGGTTCGCAGCATGACAACTTTGAGACTGCGACCTTGGGCAGCAATTCCCACATAAGTGCGAGGATTGCGATCGCTCACGAGTGCAGTTTCGGCGAAGAACGAGTCGCGGCGGTCTGGTCCTGGAGGGGGAAAGACATCCACGCGATCGCGTCCAAACAGCCCCCGAATTTGTCGAGTCGCTCGGCGGACGGTCGCGGTGGAGGCGATAATCTTAGGTCGGACGGTTTGACCGTTTATCTCCCGGCTGCTCAACGCATCAATCGCCGTTTCGTACAACCCTGCCATTGTTCCCAGAGGGCCGGAGATGAGGTGAAGTTCGTCCTGGATAATCAGGTCGGGTGGGAGAAGCTTACCGTTATTCAGGGGGTGTCCTGGCTGGTGCGGATCGGCTGGTCCGTAGAACCCCTCCCCATTGTTGTAATGGGACACTTGACCGAACAGGGCAGCCGTTTGACCAATCCAAGGTAAATTGGCAAATTTGTCAACGGTGGCGATGATAAAACAGGGAAGCCTTCGATAAATCGGCTCATCAATGGCAATGATGGGTAAAGGGTTGTTGCTTCTAAACGCACACTTGGGCTGCCCGTCGCTTCGCCGATTGCGGTTGCAGCAGATGATCCGAAGGTTAGTAGGCTGGTCGGAATTCGGCAGCAGTTGAAACGAATTCGCCTTAAATTTCTCACCGCACCAGGGACAATTCTCTAAGGGAATAGGTGAAGGCTTGTTCTTGGTATCATTTTGAAATGCGATGGTACGGGCACGAGCGGAGTATTGGTCGTCGTCTCCTTTGCGTCCCATCTTGTTGGGGGTCGCGGTCATCCCTACCCATAAACCAATCTCAAATGGCCAGGAGCCAAGCTTCTCTTTATTCTTCTGCCGCTCTAGCTCCAAGGCACAAATCAGGGTAGCCGCACGACCCAATTGGTCAAGGGTCAGGAGTCGTAGAGTGTAGCGCATGAGAACGCTCATCCCTGCTGAGTCTATCCCTGGATTTCGCAAGCGCCGCAGCACGAGGGTAAAGGCAGCAAGCCCCAGATAAGCTTCGGTCTTACCACCGCCTGTGGGGAAGAAGAGCAGATCGACTAACTCGCGATCGCAATGCAGGGGGTCTGCTATCCCAACGATATTCATCAGCAGGAAAGCAAGCTGGAACGGTCGCCATTTGGGTGGAGAAACCTCATCAGGGGATTTGTCAGTGTCATGGATGGAGCGCTGACGGAGGGAAGTGGCGATCGCCCGGTTTGCTATCTGGAATGCTTCGAGGATTTGAGGGTCATCGAGTGCCTGCAATCCGGCTTCAATGCGTTGGTTGGCAATCGCGGCTCGATCTAGAAGACTTTGTGCCACTTTTGCCCGTTGGGGAGAATCGGTAGGCGCTTGGGTTCTCTGCTCGGCTATCCAACGAGTATAAGCGGTGACGATGCCACCGAGCATATTGCGTACCGTTACGGCATCGGGAGCAGCAGCGATCGCTTCCATGCCTAGCTCCACCCCCTGGACTTCAGCAGCGATGACTTTCTCTACATCAGCGGTGGGCATCCAGGCCGTGCAGACTTTGTTGCAACTGTTGTCTGGGTTAAGATGAGCGACTGCCGAGACGTTATGCCCAACGGCATACTCGTACTCATCCCGATATTGCAAGTCAGCGACACTCTCATCCCAGTCATCACCGCTTTCTCCTCTGGGATTGGGGCGGGGGACAAAGGACTCGGCGACACCAACGGTCAATTTCGCTTGAAAGACGTAACCCGTATCTCGCTCGGCATCAACAGCGGGGCGGCGGGAGTTTACTAAGAATAGAGCGATCGAGCGGGTGCCACTCGGCAAGCAATTGGGGGACAGTACCGACCGACTGGTGAGGACGAGCTGTAATCCGCCACTGTCTGGAATGTCGAATTTATGGATTCCTTCCTTGCCATTAGAGGACAAACGCAGCGGAACATGGAGTTCTACCTGACGCGGGGTTCTCTGCCAAGGTTTGGAGGTGCGGCTCTGAAGTCCTGTTTCAGCTTTCTTTTCTTCTTCCTCATCTACAGGAACGGGGCAATAGTCTCCCCATTGAACGGTTACATCCAGTTCTGTTGTACTCTGTAGAACGAGGAAGCTTAAGCCCATTGAAGAGGGAAAGAACGCTTTCCGGGCTGAGGCGGCTTCGGGTACGGCTTCATCGTCTCCCGTCCCCGTCCGGCTGAGTTGGTCGAGTTCATCATCGCCCGTGTCATCGGAGCGCTGCTGGAATGAAGCTTCGTAGGGAACGAGGAAACCCGTGAGATACCACAGGGAGGGAGCCTGGGGGAGAATCTCCTCGGCGTGGTCAATATCATCGGCAGTCGGCCCCACTAGGTCGAGCTGCAAAGCTTCAATCAGTCGAGTTCGGACTTCGGCTGAGGTTGTCACAAGTAAGTCTCCTTGAGCATATCGTTCTCTCCCATGTTCTTAATCCCACCAGGCATATAATTTTTGAGAACTAATTTCCATTTCATCGCAACCCCAAACAAATCGCACAAATTCACCTGCAAAATCTAAATCTTTTACGCCGATAACTGTTATCGCATCAACGACCAAATTTTGGGCTTCTCTGTCAGCAAATGCTATTCCATCAAAGCTTGCTGTTACCCCGTTTCTCTGGCATTGCTGCCCGAATTCGATAAAGGAACCCACTGTTCGAGCGGCATTAAAATTTGCAGATGGTGTAGTGTATCCCTCTTCAAGAATCTGTTGTAATGTTTCCAAGGATAAGCCCTTAAATTTGATGGCGTTTGGGGTATATTCAGTAATTGCTGTCACCAAGAGTTCTTCAAGATTTTGCACCATAGAATGAATTTGAATTGGGAACTTTAAGCAACAGCGTATCCGGTGTGCTGTCGCACGTAGGGCGGATGAAAAGCCAAAACAATTTTGTCTTTGGGAACTCCGGCTGCGACAAGTTCATCAGTAATGCCGTCTTCTGTGCCATCAAAATGAATCCAGATTTTTTCATTGAGGATTTGAACGTGAATCAGGCAGTGATGAATGCGCTTTTTGCCGTCCCAGCCTTCGTTCATCAGGAGAAAGTGGTTTCGATCTTCGCTGACAATCACGATACTGTTAATCTGACCGTGGCTGTAGGGAATGCTGGCGTATTCTGAAATAATTTTGTGGATGTAGTTGCGATATTGGTCTAGTGTATCCATTTGACGATAACCTCCTCGATTGGGTCGAAAATAATTAGTTTAATGGGATGATTGGCTAGAACAATTTGCACAATTGGCTCTGAGAAAAAATCTAGATATATTTCTTCGCGAATGGCAAGATATAAAATGCGGTCTGGCTCTGACAGTGCCAATAGCTCAGCGTATAGGATATATTGCCCCAAGGCATTTTGTAGGTCTTTGACTGGAGATGGGCTAATAAAGCTTTTGACTTCAACAGCTATTTTCTGACCCTGACGTTCAGCCGTTAAAGGTTTTTCAGCAGCTAAATCTACGAATACATCCCGTTTGCCAACAGACAACGTGAATGTATCGTCAGTAATTGTCCACCCGTCTTTCTCCAAGGCAGTTCTTACCGTATCGTGGTAGATGTCCTTTGCCATGCGCTATTCCCCCAAAAGGTTGAGCTGCTGGACGTTGGTTTGAGTGGATTTGGTAGCTTTGGGTTTGCGGCTCTTCTTTGATTTTGCCTTAGTCTCAGCGTGTTTTCCGCCCAAGATTTCTGCTTCGTGGCGTTTTTGGTTGAGGTCGAGGAGTCGCGCTAAGACTTCATCGTGAACCTCTTCAGGCCAGCGGTAGCGCCACGGTCTCTTGCGTCGGCTGTTGCTCTCGTCTTCCTCTTCCTCGTAGTCTAGTAGGAATTCGCAATCGGTGGGGATGTCTGTCCAACCGTAGGCATCTAGCACGGCTCGATCCATTCTGGCGTGAAGCTCTCGCAGTTTCTGGATATCAGAGTCGCGTTCGTCTGGATCGTGGAAGCGGTTGTATGTGTCGGTGAGTCCTTGGTTGTTACGAACCATGAGGTCGGCACGAAATTCATAGTATTCTTTGCCAACGGTTTCTAAGGTGGGTTCTGTTTCCCAGTTTTCAGGGAATGGGAAGGTTTCAAAGCAGTCAGAAGGAGAGTAGTTGAGATCATCCTTCATTGTAGATGAGAAAAATCGCGCCCAGATTTCATGAATACGCGATTGTATAATGCAGAATGCGTTGTAGTTGTCAAAGGCGAAAACATTAAGTTTATGAGAGTAAACCATTCTATTTGGCAAGAATGCAAATGAGAGATGCTTGCCAATAATGCAACAGACTAACACCCGATCGCACAGTGCGATCGCTTTCTGTCCTTCCTTGTTTCTCCGCCCAAATAGCCACCATTGCTTGCTATAGCTTCCAGGCTTATTTTTTCGTTCAGGAAAAACCTTTTTCTCTACAATCTTCATCAAATCAGGGTATTCTCGCGCCTCAGCCTCACTCATCTCCCCAAAGTTAATTACATATCGATGATGAGTATGAGTAGGACTGCTATTCACTTCTTCCCCACCAATATAAGGAAAAATGCACTCATTATTCTTAGGATTTTGCTCTATCAATCGATGCATTTCAGCAATAGAACTTGCCTCTAAGTTAGTGTCATCAAAGGTAAACCCCATCCCTAGAACATAGCTACCAACAAAGCTCTTATTTGCATTTCCTAACAGCACTGAAGGATTCTCATTTCCTCCAGCATGGAACAGGAAGGCTGTAATTTTTGTAGTAGCGCGTCCATTTAGGTTTTTTATCTCTTGATAATAGTCTTTGATAATGTTGATTACACTTACCACAACAGCCGCTAGTCCAGGCCACTTTACCCGTTTCTGAGCGTTATAAATTGTGCCTCCGTTCTGACAGATGTATCTCAATCCGCTGCTGCGAGTATCACCCTGAGCGATAGTATTTGTAGCAATCAACCCAAAGCACCCACCTTTTCGCAAAATCGTAAATGCTCGTCTGAAGAAATGCGCTACTAAGTCTGAATTGCCAATCGATTCGGGATGCTGCTCTAGTAACCAGGCAAGATATTCATTTCCAAAAGTTCCACTAATTTTTTTACCTCCCACAAATGGAGGATTTCCTACAATCGCATCAAAACCTGGATTCGCTCGATCAAAGACCTCTGGAAACTCAATCTCCCAGTTAAAAGGAGCGATTGGTTTCTCTGCACTGCGGAGTTTATCGGAGATAATTTGAAGTTTAATTTCTGGATTTTTACATTCGTAATTTTGGATGTAACTCTGTCGCCACTCTCGCACCAAAGAAGAATACGTCTCTTGAATTTCTTCGCGTTCTCTTTTGCTCTTACCTGCACTATCAAAGAAGGCAGCAACAGCAACATCTCCTGTTAGCCTTGCATCTTCCAGTTCATGCTCTGCCTGCTTGAGTCGAGCAACTTTGTCTTCTGCATCCTGGTCTGTGCGCGTATCCAACGCCTGAATTTCTGTACGATATGACTTGGCGCGGTCAACTTTCTCCTTGATCAATTTGAGAAGGGGTAAATCATCCAGTGGATCTTTGCCAAAGTCACCAATTTCTGCCCGTTTCAGCCCTACCAATGAATCCCCACACTTGAGGGCATGATCCAAAAACGTAAACGGTCTATCCTTCGCCAGAGTCACCAGCCACAGCGACAGCTTCGCCAAATTCACGGCAAACGGGTTCTTATCCACCCCGTATAGACACCGCTGCGCCACCAACCGCCGCGCTGCCAGCAATGGTTCCACATCATCCGGCACGTCCTTAAGCTGATTGTCTCGACTCCAAGCTTCCATCACCTGCTCACCAAGTTGACGGCACGCTTCCACCAAAAACGCCCCAGAACCCATCGCCAAATCACACACCTTAAGCGATAAAATCTGGTCTGCACTGGGATGTTCTCCCAACGCTTCCAGCACCGGACGCAGCGTGGTCTCTACAATCGGCTGGGTCAACTTTCGTGGAGTATAGTGAGAACCTGTCCTGCGCCGTTCCTCGCCCGGTTGTAAATACAATGACCCGACTGGCAGTAGATTCGGTGTCCGTGATAATGACACCCTCCGATCCAAAGCAGCCACAACCTCTTCCGGTGTCTTCGCCTCCTTCAGAGCTGACAGTGCCTTCCCAGTGGGCTTACAGTCTGCTTCCTGCAAAAGCTTCTCTCGGTCTTTCGGCTTCGCTGCCAGAATATCCTCAACATTGACCACCACATCTTTGGGACGCACGGCAATCGAGAGTCCTTGAGCCACTTCCACCTCAAAGCCCATAATCGCCTCGTACACCGAGCCAATCTGCTCGACATCAAGAGCACGGTAAGATAAACGCTCTCCGTCCAACACGAGGAGCTTTTCCAGCAGTCGGTAAATTACGCCATCTGGAATCCGAGGTGGTTCAATGGAATCCACTTCACTATAGAAGCTATTTTGCGAATGCCTACGGCACGTCTTCGACGAACGTCCTTCCAGAAACGGATACTCATTTGGGTCAAAAAGCTGCCCGTGTCGTGCAGGTAAATACTCCGATGTGGAACCCCCTCCGTCATAGACCAACCGAAACAGACTCAAGAGCCATGCCCACGCACCGTAGCGCTGATCCATCGTGTCCGGGTAGTTCCCAGCATCCTCTCGCAGGCGATCATACAAACCAGTGATAGAGTAGTTACGCTGATAGACATCATCTCCCGGCATCAGCCCCTGGTCTTCAGCATAAAGCAGGAACACCAACCGCATCAGCGTGGTAATCAGTCCACCGTAAATATGTTGTGGGTCAGTTCTCGCTATCTCACCCAACAATCTCCCGTTCACGGCGGCATCTGCCGTCTGGAATCCTCGCAAGAGTTCCCAAAGTGCATCGAGTACCTGGTCTGCTAACTTGGTCGAAACCTCTGCTTGATAATCTCGACTATCACTGAGAAGCTTGGGAAGGCGACGCTCAGAAGGCACATTGAATAGCCTATCTGCTCCTAACAGCATCTCCAGTGCGCCCAAAATCAAGCGACCTGGCACTTCACACATCGCTTGCACTGGAAAGGTCAAGTGTCCTGATGACTCTCCTCGCGGTGCATAAACTAAGCGCAAATGCGTCCCATTGTCAAGTAACCCGATGGGAATTTCCGTTTCCCGTAACAGCCGCTCGAATTTTTCCTGAACCGTCGCCTTCCAACCCTGCCCCTTCTCAACGGTCGGGTCTACTTCATCCAGGGATTGCCCCGGCGCGGCCTCCTGTATCAGCATCAGCCACGAGTCACTATCAGGGTCGCGAACGGCATAGGTAGGCTTGAGAGTCTCACCATAATCCGGCAGCACGATTTCCAATTGCTGAGGCAGCGCTTCCTGTCCCGGTGCCCCTACCAAATCTTCAGGCATCCACTCCAATACTTGCTCGGCGAATGCCGGGAAGTCTTTAATCCATGCTTCTTCTCCTGTGGTTGTGCCTGGATTTGGGTCAGTGTAGACAATCTCTTGCAGTCTTTCCTGTACCTCCACTACTCGTGTCCGGTCGATGACAGCCTGTGCCTTGACCAGTGCTGGTGGGGAGACCACCAAACCAACAGGTTGGAGGAGTCCAAGCCATTCTTTATGCCGGAAAATTTCTGGGTCGGTTGCCATCGCTGGAGACTCAATCCTAATGACTATTCGTGCAATGAAGGCTGGTTGGATGTTCTGAACTCAACCTCCAATCGATTTTTAGAAACGGACAAGGGATTACTCTCTATCACAGATTCCGAACCATTAAGCTTAGAGTTCAACCAATCCGGTCTGAAAACAACTCTCTGGAAGTTTTTCTGCTCCTGTTGATCGAGGAGTTCACCGCTACCGAAGAACGGTTCAACCTTTCGTTTGCCCGTTTCTGCATCTTCCCATAATGCCCATCCCGCTATAGGGACAGCAAAACACCCCTCAACATCAAAACCTGCTTCCACGCTATACTCAAAGGCTTCAAACAGAGCGAACCATCCAGGGCAAGCCGTTTGAATCTGAATAATTCGCTTCTTCTCTGTATTCGCATCAGTCTTCTGTTGCCTCTCCTCGTCCATCTGCCTATTACCTCTTGATGTATATCTCAGTTTGATACTGGCCACAGATACACCAGACCCACTGGCTCCACTCGGTCTGCCTTCACCTGATAGGCTTTCTCAATCCGTTCTGGTTCCTTGATAATGTCTTCCTCCAGTTCTGCTACCCGAATGCGCCAGTGTCGGCGGTCTGCCTCAAGTTGTCGCAGCTCATCCTTATTAAAGAGAGAAGGCTGAAAAACCTCGTACTGCTTCTCTTGCTTCAGGATGCGATCACGTTGTTCCTCCAAGAGCTTTTTCATCTCCGCTGCTTCTTTCAGTCCCCGTTCTTGCAGTTTCTTCTTCGCTCGTTCGGTCAACACCTCAGCTCGGCGCTCTAAGTGGGGAATCAAATCTTCCACATCCCTTGGCGCATACGCTTGGAAACGATCTTCAACGGAGGGAGGGACATCTCGCAGTCTGGGAGTCGCAAAAGAATGCTCCAGTACCTCAAGCGCGTCTTCCTTTTCACTTTCCGTTAAGGGTCGAAGCCGTCCTCGCCCTCGTGCTTCAGGAGCAATCCACTCAGCCGCCACAGTAATAATTTCATCATGAAGTCTTGCCGCCCGTTCTCCATAGAGAGACAGCCTCCCCAATGCAATCACCTTGGGTACTGGGTCATCAGTCAAGCAGACACAAGCACGGGTCAGCTCATTGTAGAGAAACCCCTGAGACAGAAAACGTCCCAACAACCGCTGCACCAGGCGATGTTCTAGGTGCAGGTGTACAACCTGACCATCGAGTGTCCCCGGATCGCGAAACACTACCGGGCGAATGGCAGCGTCCTTTCGCCATTCCCAAAGCTTCTGCCCCTTCTTGCGGAGTGGTCTTAGCGTATCGAGCGTAGTCGCCCAAGTTAGGTCAGCTCCAGCCTGCTGGTCGAGGGCGGGTAACACCCATCGGGCACGTTCCGAATCACGCACCACTTCATTCGGGTCAAGAGGCTCTAGCGACTTCGCTCCCAGAATTTCCAAGGAGGCAGAGAGGGCATCTCGAAAGTGTCGGTCATCTAATCCTAACCACCGCCGAGACTCTCGGAGCATATCCTCCAGGTCAGCCTGTTGCTGATGGAGCTTCTCCCTTCGGACTCGAATCGCCTCAAGCTCCTCTTGAATTACCTTACCTCTGGTCACAGATTCTTCATCAGCGCGATCGGCAACTTCGATCGCTTCGGTAAGGCGGCGTTCCTCACTAACCCGAATCCCTTGATCGAGGAGCTTCGAGATATTTTTCTCAACTACAGGAGACAAACTACCCAGCTCGTCTTGAATCGTTGCCGTTTTTCTGACGAGAACATCTAACACTCGGTCTTCAGAGCGTTGGGGCAGCACAAAGTAGTGACACCGAACTACACGTTCGCGTTGCAGCTTGCGGTCAATCCTGCCATTCCGCTGCTCCATGCGGCTGGGATTCCAGGGTACGTCAAAATGGAACAAGTCAGCACAGTAGTTCTGTAAGTTGACCCCCTCCCGTGCTGCATCCGTGGCAATCATAATTCGCAGGGGATGCTGAGATGGGTCGGCATTAAAAGCCGCTTTGATAGCCTCTCGGCGCTCTTCCCCCATTCCGCCATGAAATGTATCGATGCGCTCGTTCTCCCGGTCGGAGTTAGCGATCACACTCTGGAGTTGTTGTTCCAAATATCGTTTCGTATCGGTATACTCGGTGAAGATTAACACTCGGCGATTTGTCCAGGTTGCCCCTCGCTTGCCAACGTCAGGACAAAGATTTGTCCGAATCCACTCTACGAGCTTTTCAATCCGCCCATCCGGTTGGTAACGCGCTGCCTCGGCAATCTCGCTCATTTCCTCAAGGAGTTCCAACTCCTGTTGAGTAACCTCCAAGGTGGCAGTTTGCGTGGCGGCTGCCATTTGAGAATCTTCCTCTGCCTGAACCTCATCTTCAGCCAAGTCAGCGCGATCGTCATCCGAACCTGGAGCCTGTACGAGCAAGGTAAGATTCTTTGGAGTGACAGAAGTCCGATGCTTCTCAGCCTGACGTTCAATGGCGTTTCGATGTACTCTTAGCGTTCGAGCAAATGCCTCAATTGAAGAGAGTAAGCGCTTCTGAAGCGACGTAATAACTAAGTTTGCTGCTGTCTGAGTGGATTTCGGGGCATCCCTGAGACGCTCCTCTCGATGGGTGCGGTACTCCTGTAGAAGACGAGCTAGCTTGAGTTCTGGAGCATCCTCTGGCAGCTTATCCACGATAACCGGAATCACTTGGCGTTCGGGAAAATCGCGATCGTCAATTTCTCGTAAGTCCTGCTTGAGCCGCCGTACCATCACGGCATCGAGCAGTTTCTTACTGCGAACCGGAACCCCTCGACAGAAACGCTGCGGGTCGAGAATTTCCAGTAGAGCAGCAAAACTATTCGAGTGCCCGTTATGTGGAGTTGCTGATAGAAAGAGCTTATGCTCAAAGCAACGTGCAATATCCCGCACTGTCTTGGTGAGCTGAGAGTCGATCGCGTACTTGGAACTACTCGCAGGTGCGGCGTTATGCGCTTCGTCCAAAATCAGCATTGAGCCAGCAGAAAAACTTCCCAACCAGTCCCGGAGAGGGGCGGCGTAGGCTTCATCTCGTAGCAAGGCATGGGAGATGATAAAGCGAGTATGGGTTGTCCAAGGGTTAATGCCATAGCCCCGCTCTCGCCGTCGAGCCGCAACAAAATCCCGGTCAAAGACTTGAAATACCAAACCGAAGCGGCTTTCCATTTCCTCCTGCCACTGCCGTACCACAGAAGGCGGACAGGAGATAACTACCCGCTTGATCTTCTGACGTATTAACATCTCACGCAGAATTAAACCGGCTTCGATGGTCTTACCCAAACCTACGTCATCAGCGATGAACAGCGACACCCTCGGCATGAGCAGGGCTTTCCGCAGCGGTTCAAGCTGATAGGCTTTTACCTCAATCCCTGCTCGGTAAGGAGCCTGGAACAATTTCGGGTTGGTTGAAGTAACACAGTTCCAGCGTAGCGCGTGAAGGTAAGCTGAAAAGTATCGCGGATTATCAAAACCTCGACTGGCTACTGATTCCCAAGATGAAGCCCCCACAAGTTGTGCATCAACTTCTCGCTCCCAGAACACCTCTAACTGCTGCCCTTGAGCATCATCCTCCAAACAGGAAAGCCGCACCTGAGTATCCCCACCTTGGGATACTGGTTCAGTTACCTCTTCAATAAGATACTGACGAGAACGGACTCGAACAATTTGCCCAGCTTGTATCCCTATCACCAACACCTCATTTTAAGCGCCTCTTTAAAGTAGCCCAAGGCTACCAACGCCCTCAGCTTAAGGCAGAGGACTGGTGGAAAAATCATGTCTGATTTTTACCCAACTCCACTATTCTGGCACTATCTCAATTCGGTGTTCTGGGTGAAAACACGGAAATCTGAATACTTTTCTTAGCGGGTAGGTTTTGAACTCTCTCGTGGAAAATGCTAAGCGTCTACTCAATGACAACAAAGAAGCGATCGCTTTTTCCCATGCAAGTGTTGGTACGTTGGTTTATCACAAAGGCTTCAACCCAGCGAACGCCAGTGTAAGAGGTGCTCTCCCAACGTACTGTATCGCTGTCTCCTTTATAGAAACCTCCTCGTAACCCGTTCAATTCAACAGCTTCTTCCCCAGTGTTAACAACCCGCCATCTCACAAAGAAAGTGCGAGGCAAACCTAACGGTAAATACGCCTCAAAACGAATTGAGCAATTCTTTTGCATCACCATTCCGCTTTCCAGCTTGCGGATAAAATTCTCCTTATCTTGAGTGTATTCATCTGCACGTACCACAACCGATATCTTACGTTTATCAAAGTTCCAAGGAGCCTTTTTGATATGAGGTAAATTTAAGGGTATTCTGTTAAGAATACTGGCACCAAAAGATTTTATTACCTCAACGAGCTTCTGAGAACTTGCCCCTTCTCGTTCTTGTAACGCAACTGCCGAAACAGAAACAGCCTTTTTAATCACTTCCCCTTGGGCAAAGTCATCACCAAAAACTCTACGCCATTTCCGAATGCTTTCATCCCTATCTAGCTCTGCATAAGCATCGTCAATCCATTCTCTATACTGATGAATCTTATTTCGGAAGTTCTCGTACTTGTCCTGATCCCAGTGGCGATTAAAGTTTTCCCCTGCAAGGACTGGATTCTCAATTGTCGGCATAGAAGGACGTGCCTGAAGAAAGGCATTTAGCCGATTAGTGATAGTTTTCATTGATGTTGGAAGGTCTGAAAAGACTAGCGATCTCAAGAGTTCATTTTCATCGGCTCTAGTAATTTGCAGTCCAACTAATGTGGTCAGTAAAATTGACTTGACAGAGAAGGTTAATTTAATATCACGCAGATATTTAAGCAAACGGGTGACCTTGCAAAGTTGATTATTACCGACAATCCGGTTTTGCTCAACAAGCCAATTTGTGTAGGCTTCAGAGGCAGTTTCCTCAAAGCCATCATCTTCTTCAAGCCGATTGCAGACCCAAAAACGCTTGTTTTCTCCTTCAATGACCTGAAGGCAGGGAACAACATCAAGATGAAAGTCATTTTTGTAATTTAGCTCAACACAACGAGTACCTCGTGAGACTTTATCAGCATAGATTTTGTTACCTCGAAAGATGTAGTACAGTTCATTAACATAGTCTGCCGCCTTCCAACCTTCAACCACATCTATAATTACCAGTAAATCAGCATCAAAATCCCTTTCCTTCGGTGGCTTGATGATGGTTCTGTGTGCCCATGAACCTTGAGCAGAAAAGCGGAAGATGCGAGGAGCATAGTCACTTCTTTGGAGAAACGATTCAATTGTTTCAACACGCTGCTCTAACAGGTCAATTCGTGACTGATTAAGGTTAACCGTGTTCTCCAGCAAGTCTTTAAAATGCTCAGTCAACTTCATGATGCGTTCTTCGGTTCGAGAGTATAAAAAGGCTTAAATTCCTCTGTAGGTCGATCAAAAAAGACTGGCTCAAGCACAGGGTATCGGTCTCGCGCTCGCTCGTATCCGAGACCTTCAAGACGACGAATCACCTTCGCATCGTCCATGCTGTATTCTCCATACGGTACAGTGTGATCAATGCGATAAATTGCCTGTCGTTTATGCTCGTGACCAGTAAGGAGCTTTGCCATTCCCATTGCCCCATGCGACTGACCGTCCATAAAGAGCCGAATAGTTTTCTTGCCCAGAGTGAGAAGACCTGCTGATGCAGGAATGTTATACACCTCGCTCAAGCAGCCAAGGCTAAGAACATGGATCGAATCACGCGGCCAATCAAGCAGAGTAATGGCTTCAACCACAGCAATTCCAATCGGATTGTTAGCCCACACACCTCCGTCTACGAGTCCTACGTCATGCTTTGTCATGTGGGCTTGAAAGTACGTTGGTGCAGCAGCGGTTGCAAGCGCAGCGTCAACAACTAGTTCTTTATAATCTGTCTTTAAGCGAGGATGGTGAGCAGTCTTGTAGATATAGACAGCTCCCGCTGTTGGACTCCACGCTGGTATCACAAGCCGTGTCGAGGCATCTCCTATATGCTTCTCTCCGAAAACCTCAACAAGGATTTCTCGCAATTTCTCAGAATCATACTTTGCCCGTCGAAGCCAACGAATCTTCCGAAGTTGGCGAAAGAGAGCATTCTTTAGAGGAGCATGATGCTGACCGAAGATTTCCGCTCCCCGATCTCTATAAAGTCGGAGTATTTCTGAGGCTTGTAATCCCAAGCCTAAGCCCAGTGCAATTATGCCACCCGTGGATGTTCCTGCAATGAGATCGAAATATTGACCTATTGGTCTTTCCACTCGCTCCTCAAGGGCTGCAAGAAACGCAGCAGGAAACGTTCCAAGGAGTCCACCACCGTCAATGCAGAGGATTCGACGTTTTGTTGGCTTTTCGATGTTGGCATCATTTAGCATGAAAAGAGGTAGTCTTGTGAAGTAGAACGACCCCAAATAGGTCATTTGTACTACTTTAGCCTAGCGAGTGTATTTTATTTTGGGTTCCGAGAAAATACGGAAAAAGTTTAGCTCTCAAACTCCTTTCCTATTCCTGCATCTTTGGACAATCGGGGAGTTCTCAGTGGAAAACTCATTACTTTGCACGGCTTTGGAGTCAGTTTTTGTATCGACATCAACTTCAACAATTGTGAAGGCATCAGTTTGAGGAAGTTGATGCCAGTTTAACCTCATCTAGCAACCGAGCGATCGCACCTGAGAGCGTTGCCGCACCGATTTCTTCTTTGTAGTTGTTGAGTTGCTCCCAAACTTGGGCTGTTACAGTGATTTGATAATCACAGCCAACCCCAGGAGTATAACTAATCCCTTGTGTCGGTTTTGAGCGCGGTTTTCTGTTTGACTTAGATTCAGTAGCCAGTAGCTGGGCTACTAATTCTGGTACTTTCTCCGGTGAATGACGAGCCACTTTAGCTAGCTGTTGGGTATCCTGTTGTGTCAGCTTGGAGTCACGACTCAAGATAGCCTGCCTACTCTGTGGAGATAACGCTGCACTCAAGGTGTCCACATCATGAGCAAAAGAAGCATCCCGCCGAATGGTTGAGGCACTAACTCCGTACTGCTTGGCTAGCTTTCGATCGGTTGTCAACTTCTGCTCAAATTGAGCAGAAGTTAAATCGTGCCTTTTGCCCTGCTGCTTTTCCAGAAGGTACCGTTTCCCGCGCAGGTATCTCAACAACATAGGTGGTAGATTTCGCCGGGAGAGTTGGTTATCAATCATCCAGTCCATGACCGAAGCCCGATCTGGGAACGAACGAGTAACAACCTGGAACCCAATGCCGTGAGCCGTACAAATCTCGTATCGGTTGTGTCCATCAACCAAAATATTCTTTTCCTCCCACACGATAAGCGGGTGGCGACAGCCTTCAGCCAAAATACTTGCTTCTAAACCCTGACGCTCCGTAGCACTTAATGGGGGAATTAAGGCTAAAAATTCTGGATCGATGCACAGTTCTCTCATGGGTTGTGAGACGATACGTGAGTGAGAAAGGGCGTATTGGCAGGGGAGCTTTTTCTCTGTTGTCCCTTACCAGAAATCAGCACTGTTACTCTTTCCAAGTCGTTGAAAACGCTCTTGTGTCGGGTGGCAAGAGCTTTGCTACCAGTTCGTTTAGAAGCAACAAGTTGGGCAAGTCTAACAGCAGTCCGATAAGCCCCATCTGGATATCGCTTGAGGCTATTGCGATAATTTCAGTAAAATCCTTCCATCCACTAATCTCGACTTGGTTTACCACTTGAGTAAGGCTCTCTTTAAGTGGAAGTTCCAAAGTAGCTCTCAGGAAGTTCATATCTTCCCAATTGAAATTTATTAGTCTCCCTTTTAAGTTCTCTAATAGAGGTACTAATAATTTTTTGAAGGGCTTCCACCCACCGATTGAACTGAACAGTTGGCTAACTCGCCCTTGGGTAATACCGAGGGTTCGTGCAATTTCAGCTTGGGAGATTTTCTGGATGTCTTGCCCAGTTTCAAGGGCTTCCGATAGCAGCTTGAGGACTTCCCATCGACCAATCTGAGTCGGCGTACCTGCTAGTGGAGTGATTTCAAAAGCATCTAGGGTTGTTACTTTAATTGAATGTTTCTCAAGGAAACTCAAGTCATAATCGGCGCAGAAGTAATATTTGAGCTGTTTGTTGGGTCGCAGGTGCGATCGCAGCCTGCCCACGGTCTGAATAATCTCACTTTGTACAGACCAATCAACAAACTCCTGAAATTCCAGCTCATCTTTACCTGCTGGTTTACCCGTCAGTACCGTGTAAAGTAATTCAAGGGAGCCGATATTGGGGTAGGGGATACCAAAACTAGCGAGTGCCGGAGCATCAGTCGCGTAGTTAGCTCCTCGCGTGTCTCGGAATTTTGCCAGGTATCGAGCTTTGCCTCGATCGTGCAGAGGTTCATCTTCTGGGAGCTTATCTTTCCAATCTTCAATAACGATGTCAGGTATCCATTCCCTAAACTGACTCCGGAGAGCTTCAATCCTGTGATCGCACAAAGCCGAACGTTCCTTCCCCGCTAGCCCCAGTCCGTTAACCTGGATGACTTGGAGGTTGTTGTAACTAGGAAGAACTTGCTCGACGTGCAAAATCTCAGCTTCTGGTACGTCAAGCCACAATCCCAGATATTGGCGGTTAGCAGTGCTATCGAGGTAAATGTTCCACTTCGACCTGGCGGCAATATCGCTGTGTCTGTAATTGCGGGTAGCAACGATTAGTTTGCCACGTTCCAGTTGCAACGCACCGCGTACTGCACCACTCAACACCTCTAGAAACAGCACCAACCAGTTGAGTGGTACATTCTCTGCCTTAGAGGTCATTTCCTGATAAGATTGCTGTCTCAGGATTTGGTTAGCCCTAAAAGCGATCGCTTTCCACTTTGAGGGGACATTCTTTACCGAAACGCCATCAGGTTCCTGTAAGAAGCTTAAATCGGGTTCAAGGACAGCGGCAGCTTTTTGGATAAGGGGTGGTAAGGGTGAATCAGTTATAGTACAGGCTAATTGGCACGACTGTCCTTGAAACGGTTCAGTGAAAGCATCTTCTTGGATACTGGGGGAGACTAAGGCATCCCAAAAAAGTTGCCGCACTTCTCCATCTTTGTAGCCGTAGCGAGGTAGTTTCTTTTTGCCGTTAAGAAAGTCAATCAGCAGTTGAAATACGGGAGTTAGAGCCGTGTTGATTTCAGGCGCTTTTAAAGCCAATTGGGCAAGAGCCTGTTCGACATCTTTGAGTTTGACTTTAACTAACTTAAGGGGTTTGATAATACGCAGGGCTTCATCAAAAATCAAGCCAGTTTTACCCCACTCGAAGTCCGAGCCAGGTGTACTATCCAGGTGAGCTAGTATGTTGGGGGATTGAAAGGTAAGGAAGCGCTTTCGCCGATGCCCAAAGCCAGCATCAACACGGCTGCGGCAAGCTCCAGACAAGTGGCAGCCTGCACAAACGGGATTATCAGTACCTTCAATAAAAGGTAGGTTCTTAGCGTACAATTCCAAAAATAGCTCCGCTCGGTGGCAGTTGCCCATAGTGTCAGGTGTTTCGCCAGCTTTCGGTCGCCTGAGATAGGTTTTTCCGGTTGGATCGCTATCCTGTTTGAGTCCGTTATGACGGGGTTCGAGATAGGCGAAGTTTTCTCGCACTGAAGGTGTGGTAACGTTGCGGGCAAATTCTGCAAAGTACCAAAGTTGGTCAATTCCCAGGCTTTTGGCACTAAGCAAACCCGCCGCGTGACTTTTACCCAATCCTGGTGCTGATGTATCGAGGATGTGCTGCCAACCTGCAATTACTGCTTCTTTCCACAGCAGCAAGCGATCTCCTTTTTTGTAGATGATTTTTGGCACAATACCATTGCATGACGAGCGAGAGGGAAGCTTACCCGGCTTGTAGTGAATAATTGGTGGCAGCTCAATTGGTTTTTGAAGTGGCTTTAGTCCAAAACCTTTTTTGGGTCTGTGCCTGTCGAAAAGACGCTTCAGCCAACGGGTGAAACCATGACATACCTCGAACTCCTCTAAGCGCTGTTGTTCTGAATTTTCAAAAGATGAGCGCTCCAAGTATTCGCCAGCACTAATGAATTGAACTTCGTTACCTCTGTTTCGGGCTAACAGTTCGTCAAAGTCGGGTTGGGACTTGTCATGGAGTTGTCCCCAATCAGCTACAAGGGGATGGTAGCCCCACTCTTGCAGCCATGTTAGGGTTTGTTGATTGGCTTTGTTAATGTGCCGATTAGTGATCGCACCAGCGTCAGGTAGGATTTTGACTCGATTTGCCCCTAATCGCGTTAAATAATCTTGCAGCGTTTGCTGACCGTATCTAGCAGCACAGGCAGTACCGATTACAACAATATGTTTCTTGCCTTCCCTCCACAGCCAGAAGGCAACCAGCAGGGATTTTAAACCACCCTCTATTAGCCGCACTTCCTGGATTTCTGCGGTTTCTGGGTGCTTCCAGACAAATAGTGGTAGCTCTCCATTGGGGAGCTGCGGACCACAGCCACTGTGACGTTTGCTGGATAACCAAATGTATTTACTCAAGCGATCGCGGTTATCGGTAGCGATTTGGTGTCCAGTAATTTTTCCATCGGGATCGCAGGCAGCAATAGAAAATCCATCAGCGCCAGTTAACCTGTGGGTGATGGGGTTGATTCCTGCTAGAAGAGGGTTGGCATTGAAGGTTTGATTACCCGGCTGCCAAGTTCTAATCCATCCCTCCTGATAGGCAAAGTCAATTTCCGCATCCGTTAATCCGCGATCGCGCAAAAGTTGTCGGTGTCGTTGCGAGAGATCGAGACGTTGGGCAATCTGGCGATATTGGGCGTTTCGGTCTTCAATACCGAGTCGGTGACGCTTTGCCTGTTTCCGCTGCTTTTCCCATTCACGGCGGCGGTTTTCATACTCGGTTTTGTCAAGGGAGCTACTCAGATGAGTAGGACTGGCAACCAAGGAAGCTCCCATGCCATTACCGAGCCATCCAATCAAACGGTAGTCAGGAGCTATATCTGATTGGGTACTAACCCTAAGACACCAAATCTTGCCATCATCAAAAATTTTACAACCGCTGTCGTGACCGCAATGAGGGCAGGTATTCCGTTTGCTTGCGTAGGTATAGCCTTTAGACATTCAGACTACCCCCAACTTTGGCTATTGCCGTTGTTCTGAAGCAGCCAATCGTTTGAAAAGCATTCAGTTCTGAGATATCTGCTGACACCGGATAGCGGTGAGTCAGGTAAAGTGATGCGCCTTGTGCGATAGCTTGCTTGGCGTTCAACGGATTTAGGGTTTCTCAGTCGCGCTTTGGTTGGGGTGTGATGCTTGAATTGACTCACGGTTGCCCTGATAGGAGTAGAGTAGCGACCCTAATCCTCCCAGACTCCTGAGACTGGGATTTGCCAAGTGATCTTTAATCTTTGATCGGAGCTGTTCTAAGAAGCTGAACGCTTTATGGAGTAAGGATTTTTAAAACGGTTTATCGGGGGATGTGGAAAGTTTTATCGGGGGATGTGGAAAGTTTTATCGGGGGATGTGGAAGGCTTTGTTCTAAAGCTGAAAGCTATATATGGCAAAGATTTGATGCCAATTTTTAGGGGTAAAATTTTTTAGAACAAAATGCCTGTACTTAGAACAAAGAACAGGTGCGTTAGGCGATCAAGTCCACCCGATGTCGAGTAACGAGGTGTCACGCCCTGTTGCCAGCGGCTTCAGGTTGCATTAGTTTCTTGATGCACGAACGGACAGAGCGAGATATTAATCTTTGATATCTAGAAGCCTTCGTATCTTGAGATCTAGCTCTTGGTTGACCGTGCGCTTGCCACACTCGATCAGGGATACGAGCTTTTGGGATACGCCGAGAAAACCTGCCAGTTTGGCTTGAGTCCAACCTTTAGCTTGACGAGCTTCTCTAACTTGGCTGCTGGTTAAGCTGCTAGGAGGACTTGGCTTCAACTTGTTCTTGGGCTTTATGGATTTCGCCCTAGCTTTTACCTTACAGGCTAGAAGTTCTGGAATAGGGGGTATAGGTTTAATAGTCAGCTTGGCTTCCAGGAGCTTATCTAGGTAACCTTTAGGCTTCTTACCTTTTGCGTCTGGTCTTAGCCATGCAGGATAAGTTTCCGCATCAAACGTAACCTGCCACTCCAGTTCGAGCAGTAACTTTATTGCGCTGTCCCAACGCTGTTTTAAGTCATAAGCTTTGCGGCAGTCTGACCGAGCTTTGTCTATAACTGATTGGGGTAGTGCAATTTCTAATAACTCCTGGACTTTGTAGTTTCCCGTAGGGCGAACTCGGCTATCCAAGGTTAAGTAAATAGCAAACCTTAGTGCGAGTTCATCATGGTAGGGATCGATTTTCAAAACTTGCTCAGCTAAGTAGCCAAACTGATATAAAGCTTCTCTTGATTTAGTTCCAGCTCGGTTCAAAAAATCTTGAGTCCATAATCCGGGCTGCACTGTAATGTAAACTTCGTCAGGCTGGTCTATTTTTCCTTGAATGTCAACTTGACCGATAGGTTTGATATAGACATTCCACATTCTCCCTACAGGAGCACTAGCTATGATTTGTCCTTTCTTATTCTTTCCCTCAACCCAAAAAGCTTTAACTAGGAGGCAATCAAGAGCAAAGGCTGTGTTAGCAATTTCTAGCAGTTTTTCTGGTTTGCTTTTTTTATGATTTTTTTCCCAACCAAATTCCCGAATAATCTCGCTAGCTTTCAAATTAAATTTACTTTCCCAAGGGGTTTGTGATTTTATGGCATGAGCAGCAAAAACTAAGTGTAGTTTAGCTGTTGTAAACCCAAACTTATCAATAATTTGCTGTGCCTCATCCCAAGGTAATAGGGTAATATCTCTAGGGTTGGTGATGTAATGCTCAATATAATTTTGGGGGTTTCCTTTAGCTCTGTGTTGTAAGCAGGCTATTCCTTGTTCGTTCTTTTGCCATCGGTCTTTCCTGGTATAAGCTTCAATGCTTGAAAACATTACTACTGATGAAGGAATAGGCGTTATGGGAGGAAGTCGTGGTTCTACATGTAGTATTGTTTCGTCGAGCTGGTCTACAGTTTTGACATCCGCTTTATTGCGATTTTCTAAGTAGGCTTGAAATTTTTGAAATACTTTGGTAGTTACTTCTTCTAGCTCTTGTGCATCAGCTTGTGCTTTAGTTAGACAAAGATGCTCTTTGAAAATATCTCTTATTATCCTTTTACCTAGCTCTTCCAGAGCATTTAATTCTTCGTTTTTATAATATTTCTTGATTCCATTCTCTATTGCTTGAAAGAAGATGGAATTTATTTCTGAAAGCAAATTTTCACCTTCAAGGTAGTTAAGCCCATCTAAGTTAATACCTAAAATAGATTGGTTATATGTGTTTGATTCAGTGACATCTGCCATAGTTTGATTGGCTCTTTCGAGATGGCATAAAATAGATTAAACCTTAATTAATTGATAAAAGTTACGCTTTAAAAGTATATAGAAACTTCTTAATTATAGCTTAATCAAGCTGTGACTATATTTTTGATCGAGGAGGTCAATTGACACTTTGCCTTTAGAAATAGGCGGAATTTGTGTAAGATTTAATTTGGGAAAGAGCCTACCAGATTATGGAGAGTTAGGAAATCGTCGAGACTAAACTGAAACTCCTCAAACACTACTGTCATCAGACTGGCTGCGTTCTCGATGTTTGCCACTTTGACGTTCTTGCTTACCCGGAGCTGCCTCTCTCCCACTCCTTTGTAAGTGACGAGGATATAAGCACGCAGTAGGTTGGGTATGGTTGGAGAATCATTCTGTTGTAGTCTCGACTCTTTAGCCAAGAGAAGAGGGGGAGAATTTCACGAGTTAGATTATGTCTGCCAGCCTACACTAGCATCATAAATTTTCCAAAAGTCCAAAATGGCAGCAAAAGCCTTCCGTAGAACAAAGTGAGAACAAAAGCCTACTGTCCAATCGCGCAGAAGGCTGCCCAGTACATGGGGTCTTGGAAAGGCTGTTCGTCGGAGTTAAACCAGTCTAAGGTCTGCTCAATCTGTTGAATTAGCTCTGATGATAATTTCAAGTGACTTGCCCATGCTTGTAATTTGGCTTTGGTGGCATCCCGCAGCCAGATTTGGGCAGCGTTTAGTGCCCGTGCTACTGATACTGTCTGGCTAGAAGCGCCTTCCCCATCCAGAACTCTAGCTTGTGGAACTTCGGATTGTATCGCCTCATGACAAGCCCTTTGTAGATTCTCATAGAACTTAATCATCAACAGCGCTGTCGCTGAGTCATAAACTCGCCACAGACTGCTGACGACACTGGGAACACCTGCATAGATAAAGCCGCTCGGTAAGCTGATATACTCATCTGTCAGGCTGGTGAAGTCCGTTAAGCCCGTTTCACAAGCCGAAAGCGTGACTAGGCGGCAAGCACTCAGATCTTTGCTGAACAAGTCTGCCAGGGTGAGGCATCGACTCAAATCCAGAACTGATCCATTTTTCAGGTGCAGATATTGCAGTGGGTTATGCTGTGCAGGTGTGGGGGAAACTTGGCAATCTGCCAACAGCAGTGCTGAAAGCAGTGGATTTTCTAGGTTGAAGTAACCATGACAGGAAAAATGGGCGCAATGTGCTCTGCCAAGTCGCTGGTCATCGATAGCCGACTTTTTCGCCTGTTGTTTGACAAGGACTTCTCTGGAGTGGAAGTGATTGGCGATCGCTTCCACTTCCAAATCGGTATAAATGAGATCGTCTGTGGGATTTTGAACAGCAAACAGGTGAGAGAACTCTGGGCGAGAGCGCTTTTGGGCCAGTTCTAGCAGTTGGCAGCTAGGGGCGTAGCTGACTCTGCCAGGGAATCTGTCAAGCAGGCAAGGAGTTGGGTTTGATGCTTCCCCCTTCCCGATCTCTGATTCCCCCCTCCCTACAGGTAAGGCATGAAGCGGGATTATATGCAGGTAGCGGTGGGGAACCAGTACTAGAGAATGGCAGTTGGATAGAGCAGGATGGCTGATGATCTCATCCAAGTGCAATATCTCCGAAAGAGTATGGAGCCACTGATCGAGGTTGGCTTTCCAGGTAGTGGTGTCATTGAACAAGGACTGGAGATACTGTTGATTCCAAGTACGCAGCTTTTTTAATTCAGCTTTGCCAAACTGCACCACGTCCAGATTGTTTTTTGTGATAATGAAGGTCTGGAACCCATCTGTGCCAATATACCATTCTAATATTGCCGTATGGGGGTCAATCAAGGTGCGAATTTTAGCAACAGAGATCGGTTCAACCTTTTGGGTTAAGGTGAAGGCGGAGTCAAGTTTTTGGCACTCAGCGAAGACTCGATCAAGTTGGCGCTGGTAATCTTGCAAGAGTTGGCGCTGTTGGATGATGTATTCACGATTAGCCTCAGAAATTCCTGAGTATTGTATGTTTCCACCCCGTAAATTTTCTCTATCTTCTGGTCTTGCTAGTTTTTGTTCTATGCCGCTTAAATTCTGCCTATTTTCTGCTTGTGTGAGTAGTTGCCGTAGGGATGAGATAGCACCGCGTAGGTGACGAAGTTGCTGTTTGAGTTCTTCTGACGCACCTCTGGGGTAGAGTTCTGAGGCAGCTAGAAGTTCAACGAGGTTTCGTGATTTGGTGCGCTCAACGTATTCAATGGCTTCAGGAAGATTACCAATTTCTATGCAGACTTCCACCATATCTGAAAAGAGGTTATTCCATTTCTCAGTAAGTTTTTGCTTATCTCCCTCTATCCCAGAGCCAAAGATAATTTCACTCCGGAAAGACTCTATCAATTCATTAGTGGCAGCAAAAGCACTATAGGCTTTATGGAATTGTTTGGCTTCTTTGTAAGCCAGACCAAGATTATATTGAGTAGTTCCGTAATCTTGAGGAAATTCCTCGCGGGAGCGTATATCTAAAGCCGCTTGGTAGTGAGAAATTGCTATTGCTAAATTTTCTGATTTATCTCCTTCGAGCCGATAGAGATAGGCATTACCCAAATTGTTTTGAATCAATGACCATTGTTCCGGAAATCCTAATTGCGTGTATTTTTGCAACGCTGCTTTACAATAGCGGATTGCTTTTTCTAAATGTTCTTTTCTGTCACCCCAGATGTAATGCAAATAGACATTAGCAAGATTGTTGTGCAGTGATGCCCATCTTTCAGGAAAAGCCTCATGGGTATATACCTCTAAGGCGGCTGAGTAATATTTAATTGCTTTTTCTAAATTCTCAACCTTCTTTCCTTTGATACGTTCGACGTAGACATTTCCTAAGTTGTTTTGGGTATCTGCCCAGTACTGGGGGAAATCTTGTTGGGTATAGGCTTCTAATGCAGCCAAGTAGCAGTCAATTGCTTTTTCTAAATTTTCTGCCAAGTTCCCTCGGATACGCTCCTGGTAAGCAGATCCCAAATTATATTGGGTCTGTGCCCATGCCTTCGGAAAATTATTCTGCGTTCGTATTTCTAAAGCAGCTTGGAAATGCTTGATTGCTTCTTCCAAGTTCTCTGCTTTTTCTCCTCTAATACGGTGGTTATAAGCAATTCCTAGATTATTTTGGGTTTCTGCCCATTTTTCGGAGTCTGTTTCGCGATTTCTTATCTCTAATGCTTTTGAGAAGTAGCGAATAGCCCTTTCCAAGTTCTCTATTTTTCTGCCTCGGAAACGTTCGCAGTAAGCAGTTCCCAGGTTATTTTGAGCATTTGCCCATTCAAAGGGGTAAGCTGAACGGGTAAAGACTATCGCAGCAACTTCGTAACCAGCAATGGCAATTTCTAGATTGATAGCCCGATTTCCTAGAGGGAAGTCGTTAATTAGGACGCTAAAATTGCTAATAACTGCTGCTACGCCATGTGCTCGCTCTGATTTCAAGTCCGGTATCATAGCCATTAGCCAGTCTTTCCATACAGCAGCAAAGAAACCATTGACTAGGTTTAAGTTCTCTTTGAGAAGAGAATATACGGCTTTTGGGTTACTTTGACTTCGCTCAATCACCTGGTAAACCTGAACAAAGAAGGCAAGCTGTAACTTAAGAGTCGGGATAACAGTAGAAGTGGATGTTGATGATGACAATTGCAGTTCATTAGTGATTTGATGAGCGAGATTCATTAAAAAATTAGAAGCTTCCTTGTCATCTCTTTGTTTCAACATTTCTGCTGCTTCTGCCATTGTCAGTACTAACCACGCATCAACCAAACCCCGGTTAGCATTCAAAATCTGGTTAGTTCCTTGAGGACTCCGATACCTCAACAAGGCGCTAATCAAATTTGCATAGTCTTGCTGTCGTTGTGAGTTTATCATTGTCCAATGGCACAGAAAGCTGCCCAATACTGAGGATTACAGAACGGTTGTTCATCCGATTCAAACCAATTTAGCTGTTGTTGGATTCGTTGCCGGAAATGTTCAGCCAAATTTAATTGATATGTCCACTTCAATAAATCTGCCTGGGTGCTGTCCCGCAGCCACAATTGAGCAGAATTGAGGGCAAAAGCTACTGATAATTCATGGCTGGAAGGACGATCGCTTGAGCCTGTCTGGAGGTTTTGATAAAACTTAATCATCAACAAAGTCGTTGCCAAGTCATCAACCCGCCACAGGCTACTAACGACACTGGAGCTGCCAGCAACTAGGAAGCCGCTGGGTAAGCCAATGTACTCATCGATCAAACCCTTGGGAGAGGTTATGCCTGTTTCGCAGGCGGAGAGAGTGACAAGGCGACATTGGCTAAGATCTAGCCCAAAAATTTCTCCCAATGTCAAACACTTTTCCAGATTAACGGTGCTACCTTCTCTTAAAGGAATATAGCGCTCTGGGTTTGCCATCTGGGACGTTTCTGTTTCTGCTGGCGTGGCATCAGCGAGGCGGAGGGCAGAACGCAGGGGGGCTTGAGGCTCAAAATAGCCGTGACAGGAAAAGTGGATACAGTGGGCAAGATGCAGTTGCTGGTTGTAGATGGCTTGTTTCGTGGCAGCCTCTTTAGCGAGGATTCTATCGTTGGGGCAGAAGTTCTGCCTGATTGTTTCGACTTCAATATCGGCGTAAGTCAGATCTTGAGTGGGGTTTTGGATGCCAAAGAAATAGCTAAATTCAGAGTGTTGCGAGTTTTGAGTTAGCTGCAATAGTCCGCAGCTAGGGGCATAACTCACACCTTTAGGAAATCGGTCAAGGAGGCATTTTTGTCTTGTGGGGTCAGCATCCAATTCGCTCGTCTTTGCTAGCAGGCTTCTATCCTGGACAAGAGACGTATCCATAGAACTGAGTGGCAGGACGTGAAGGGGAAGCAGGTGGAGTAAGAAATGAGGGATGAGAATCACGCGATCGCAGGTATCTGGAATATGGGAGAGGACTTCCTCTAAATGCAGAATTTGAGCAAGGCGATCAAGCTTGAACTCTAGCTGGTTGTTCCCATTTTCCTTTGAGGGTTGCTCGTAGTCACGAAAATACTCTCTAAGCCAGTCAACTAAAGCTCGATCGTCTTCTGGAGAGGATTGCCAAACAGTAATGCCAGGGCTTTGGCGGGTAACGATAAAGGTTAGAAAAGTTTCACCTAAGACGTACCACTCGATGAGGACAGTTTTATCATTGGGTAGCAATGCCTGAATCCTCTCAAAAGAGATGGGTTCGACCCGTTGAGTCAAGCTGAAGTTGGGGTCTAGGGTCTTGATTTGTTCGAGCAACTGATTCAATTGTTGCTGCAACTTATCCAGGTCTTGGCGCAATTGCTCAGCATAGGCGTGGTCTAGGGGTTGTTTATTTTCATGGGTGTCAGTGGAGAAATTTATCTGTTCACCCTCTAACTGCCGTTGCTTCGCCGCAATTTCCCGACGCAGGTGTTTCAGTTGATTGCAGTCACTTTCTGAAGCTCCTTTTGGATAGAGGTCGCGATTAGCCAGGAGTTGTACCAAGTTGCGGGCTTTGCTGCGCTCAACGTATTCAATTGCCCTCTTCCACTGCTTGCTCTTGATGTAGGCTTTTACAATTCCGATGTAGACACCTATCGCTTCTGTTTGAATCTCTTGACGCCGCGCATCGGTACTTGCCCAAGCCCAACTGTACTCAACAGCTTCAATAGCGACGCCATACGCCTCGATAGCCTCTTTCAAACGCCCAGCATCGAACGCTAGGTGACCGAGGTTATTTCCACAGCGCAAGCATTCGAGGGGAAAAGCAGCAGGTGTGTACGCCTTGAGAGCTGACTGATAAGCTTCAATTGCCTGCTCAATCTGTCCTGCTTCACTGTAGGCATGACCCAGATTGTAATGGGTCATAGCCCAGCGTTCTGGAAATGCCTCGCAGGTGTAAACTCGCAGGTTGTCTTGGTAGATTGCGATCGCTTGAGCAATCTGCCCACTTTCGCGATACTGGATTGCCAGATTGTTTTGGGTTTCTGCCCACTTATCTGTCCCAGGAATACGGACTTTAAGAGCATTTTTGTAAGCTACGATTGCCTTGTCAATTTCCCCCTTGTCGCTCTTGTCGCTGTAGACAATACCTAGATAGTTTTGGGTATCTGCCCATTCTTCTGGAAACTCCTGATAGCTATAGCCTTTTAGGGCGTCTTCGTGTGCCGCGACTGCCTGCTCAATCTGCCCTTGCTCCCTGTAGACAAGACCCAAATTGTTTTGGATCATTGCCCACCGTTGGGGAAAATCTTTGGGGGTGTAGACTAGCAGGGCGTTTTGGAGAGCTGCGATCGCGTTTTCTAGATTCTGAACCTTGTCACCCCGAATTCGGTTACGGTAGGCTTCTCCCAGATTATTCTGAGTCTTTGCCCACTTTTCTGGAAAACCCTCAGGGGTAAAAACGGTGGCAGTGACTTCGTAGCCTGTAATGGCAATCTCTAAGTTGCTAGCTTTGTTGCCTAGTGAGAATTGCTGAACCAGAAAACTGAGATTGCCGATATCTGCCGCAAGGTTTTCTGCTGCTGCTGGCTCCACTTCCGATAAGAGCGAAGTTGCCCAGTCACGCAACACTTGAGCAAAGGTATCATCTAGTTTGTCCAAGTTAGCTTGCAGGAGAGGGTATACCCCTTTTAGGTTCCTTCTGTTATCTAAAGTTGCCTGCATTAATTCACATGAGAAACTGGCATACTTTTCCGGGATTACTGCAAACGAGTTGCCGATACCAACTGCTCTTGGTGCATCTTTGCTTGACAATCTCTTTATTGGCGTACTACTGTACACTCCTAACAGGTAACCAGCGACATTCATTAAGAAATCTGAAGCGTCCAGCTTACCTGTAACTATCAAACCAGCCGCTATCTCTAGCATGGTCTGCACTAAATCAGCATCTATGAGGTTTGGGTTCGCCTTCAAAATTGTCGGTTCATCACCACTGGGACAATTCAGCAGTGCTTTGATTAGATTTCGATAGGCTCGGCGACGTTGTTGATTCATCCTTGTTCGACTACACAAAAAGCCGCCCAACAGAACAATTCACTGAAATGTTGTTCATCTGGTTCAAACCAATCTAGCTACTTTTGAATTTGTTACTGGAAATGTTCAGCTAATTTTAGATATGTCCACTGCAACAAATGTGCTTGGGTAGTGTTCGGGGTTTAATGTGATCGATCTTTTTCCTTTTGCTGAGAAACAGGCGAAATTTCTGGATTTTGGGAACTCGGCAAGCTAGCTTGGTTTCTTGCTGTGCCGATGCGGTGTGGCAGCCGCTGCTTGACTCCTGTTATCAGGCGTTTGCTGTTCATCACTACACTAACTAAACCCCAAGTTACTAAGCCTGCAACCAAACTTAACAGCACAACTGAGATGAAGGGGGTTAGGGTTTCTGGTTGCTTGTCTGGTTGCTTCCATAAGTAGGGAACACCAGTTGCTACTACTCCAGCAGCACCTATACCAAAGCCTACTGCTTGGATAGTGTTTTGCAAGGCGCGATCACGTTCTGCTTGTTCAATTCCCACCCGTCCCTGGATGGCTGTCAGAGTTTTTTCTAACAACCCGACACCATGCCCAAAATAACCTAAGTCAGCTTGAATCTGTTCGGTAAATAGACGGCAGTCTTCTGATAAAAAAGTTTCTAGGAAGCTGAGATTTTCGCCAGGAAGTTGGCTCTGGATGTCCCTCAGCTCTCTCTGATAGTTTTGGGCGTTAATCTCAATTGTCAGCCGATAATGCTCTAAGTCACGGATTAAACGGGAATATTCTAAATGTTTTTTTGGAATTTGTTTTAGATGGTTTTTAAATTTATCTAGATCATCTTGGTTCAAGGTATTATTAACTGTAACTTGAGGTAATATTTCATCAATATATTGCTCACTACTTTTATACTCCTGAAAAACAATTTGCTGTATTTTACGGCTGCGTTGGTAAGCACCTATGACTTTATGTCGATAGCAAAATAAGTTAATAAAGTAGTTATAGTAATCTATGAAATTCTCGCTGGTTTCTGGTTCGCAGTAAATCCAAACTAAAATATGGCACGATTCTCCTAATTGGCTAAAGCTGCCATATTCATAGATAGGGCTTTTGAATAGTTCACCTTCCTTATTAAATTTAGGAACAGGTAAGGGTTTAGGAACGAACTCTCTCAAACACTCGTCAGCTAGTTGTCTTAATTCTTGTCGATTTTTTTGTGATTTCCAGGGAATCCATTGTTTTTCTGCGGTGTACCATACAGTTAATAGGAGAGTTTGCCCTAAAGAACTCTTTATTTCATGGGGCATTAAGCAGCCATTGGGGTTTAAGAGTCCCAGAAAGCTAAGAGGGACAGGTTTTGTCTTTTTCTGAACTTCTTCTTCAGGACGGCGGATATTTAGTGCTAAGGCATAGGTATCGTGAATCCTAAGTGGATAAGCGCGTCCAGCGATTGGTAATGACGTGTTATCTGGATAAACTTTCCCCTCAAAGGGAAGAGCCGCATCATCATCGTCGGGTTTATCTTTTAGTAGATCAACCCGATACTCCTCTTTATCCTCAACGGAAAATTTTTTCTTAGAACTCTCGAATCTTTCTAGGATTTTTTCGCATTTGTCCCAAAGTAATTTCTCGTCGTCTGAATTGGCTGTTGAGTTACTTGTCTGGCGCTCTTTCTTCAGATGAAAGGCAAATAAATGAACATTGGGAGCATAGACTTGGGAAGACATTGGTATTATTTGTTAGGGGTTTCTCCCTGATTAGATTTTTTGTTAAGTGTATCTTGCACTTGTTGGCGTAACTCTTGGAAAAAGTTGGTTACGCGCTTGTCCTGGTCAGACTGATTGGAAGCTATTTTACCGAGTTCTTTGCGATCGCTTGCTAAGTTTCTCAGTGCATCTCGGATGGAGCGTCGTGCTTTACACCACTCCCTGAGAATCTCGTCGGCGTTTTCTGGAAGGTCATTCTCTAAGGGAGCTAACGTTTGCTGCAAGTTTTGGAGGTCGGCAGCCGAAAACAGTTCGGGTTTGGTTTCCAGGAGGACGGGGAGAGCTTGAAGCAGGGGGTCAGAGATCATGCGATTTTGGTATTAGAGGTTTACTGGTGATGCTCCTAGGAGGGTTAAATTTGTAGAATTGAGAGCCTAAAAGTTACTGCCCAATGGTGCAGAAGGCTGCCCAATAGTATGGAGCTTGGAAGGGTTTTTCGTCAGAGTCAAACCAGTCTAGGGCCTCCTCAATCTGTTGAGATAGCTCTGATGCTAATTTTAAGTGATCTGCCCATGCCTGTAATTCGGCTGTAGTGGCATCTCGGAGCCAGGTTTGGGCGATATTGAGGGCAACGGCAACGGTTAAGTCGGTCTGGAGATTCTCATAGAACCGGATCATCAGTAATGCCGATGCTATGTCGTCCACCGTCCAGAGGGTACTAACGACACTAGCAGCACCAGCATACAAAAAGCCGCTAGGTAAGCTAATGTATTCATCGCTGATAGTGATATCCGATAAGCCCGTTTCACAGGCTGAGAGAGTGACTAAGCGGCATTGATTGAGGTCGAGGTTAAAGATTTCTCTCAAGAAAAGCGGTTTATCAGCTAATTTCAGATGGGATTGTAGAGGGAATACAAAGTCAAAGGAACCGTGACAGGCGAAGTGAATGCAGTGAGCAGAGCGCAGGTGATCTACGTAAGGAAATTTGTTTAAAGCTTCTTTTGTTGCGGCATCTTTGACTAGAACATGATTAGCTGGTTGAAAGTAGTGACGAATAGTTTCCACCTCAAGATTAGAGTACGCTAAGTCTTGGCTGGGATCTTGAACAGCAAAGAAGTAGCTGAAGTCAGGGCGGTGCTGGTTTTGAGCTAGTTGTAACAACTGGCAGCTAGGGGCATAGCGCACACCTCGGGGAAAGCAGTCTATGACGCAAGAGCCATCAGGCAAAGGTAAGGCATGGAGAGGAAGCCGATGCAAGAACCAATGGGGAATCAGAATCACTTGATCACAGGTTTCTGGTATCAAGTCCAGGATCTGATCCAGATGTAGAATCTCGCTGAGTTTTTTGAGGCGGTCTGTGAGTTGTTTTTGCAAATGGGACTTGTCGCCGATATAGTCGAAATATTCGGTAATCCAGCTAATCAAGGCTTGAGACTCTTCAGAACCAGATTGCCAGACTACGGGGATAGACCTGTGGTGGGTAACAATAAACGTCTGAAATCTTTCAGGCGCAATATGCCATTCTACAATAGCAGTCCTTTCATCTAAAAGGTCTTGAATCTCTTTAAAGGAGATGGGAGCAACCTTTTGTGGAGTGTTCAACGTACAATTAAGGAGTTGTGCCAAGTTGCGAGTCTTGTTGCGCTCAACATATTCAATAGCCTTCGCATAGTATTGCGGTTCAGCAGGAGCCAGTTCTAGGCAAACTTCGACCATGCTGGAGTAGAGCCTAGCCCATCTCTCCGCTGATACCCTCTTAGCTTGAGTTCGCTTGCCATAGAGAATCTTCTTATATATAAATTCCCCGGCTCTCCAAACTTGAATATTATCAGGATACTTTGAGGTCAATTCCTTGGTTTTGGGTAATATATCGTACATCCACTGCTCCAAACTCAGCAAATCTGCTGTAGTTTCAATTGCAGATTCCAAGACGTTGTAAGCCTTACCAAACTGTTTTGCTATTAAGTAAACGATGCCCAGGTTGAATGAAGCTTCTAAGTAATTTTCGGGGAAAGCTACACAAGTAAAAACCCGCAAAGCATTTTCATGGCAGGTAATTGCTTTTTCAAGATTCTCAGACCGCTCACCACAAATGCGCTCACCGTAAACATTCCCAAGATTGGTTTGAGTTATAGCCCAAGCTGTTGGCAAAGATTCAAACGTGTAAACCTGTAGGGCGTTTTCATAGCAGGTAATTGCTTTTTCAAGATTTTCACAACGCTCACCCCAGATGCGCTCTCTATAGGCAATTCCAAGGAGGTTTTGGGTTCCTGCCCAATCTTGGGGAAAAGCTTCAGATGTGTAAACTTTCAAGGCATTTTGATGAGAGGTAATCGATTTTTCTATATTCTCTGCTCGCTCACCTCTTGTGAGATCGATATAAGCACCTCCCAGGAGGTTTTGGGTTATTGCCCATTTTTGGGGGGAAGTTTCAAATGTATAAATTTGCAAGGCATTTTGACAATAGGCAATTGATTGTTTCCGGTTGTTTTCGGGAACACCAATAGTACGATTGAGATAAGCCTCAGCCAAAGTCTGTTGAGTTGTAGCCCAATCTTGGGGGAACGCTTCACGAGTTAAAACCTGCAAGGCATTTTGGCAGCAAGCGATTGCTTTTTCAATATTTTCTGCTTGCTCAAAACCAATGCTATCGCAATAAACACTTGCCAGAAGCACTTGGTTAATAGCCCACTCTTCGGGGAACGCTTCGCGGGTAAAAACCAGCAACGCATTTTGGCAACAAGCGATTGCTTTTTCAATATTTTCTGCTTGGTTACCATGAATGCGATCTCTGTACACAACTGCCAGGAAAACTTGAATCGAGCTCCATTGGTGTAAGAAGGCTTCACGGGTAAAAACTTGCAAAGCCTTTTCACAGTAAGTGATTGTCTGTTCAAGATTTTCCGCCTTCTCTCCATTGATACGCCCTACATAGGCACTAGCTAAATGCTTATGAGTTTCTGCCCATTTCTCTGGAAAGGCTTCTTGAGAATAGACTTGTAGAGCCTTTTCGTAACATTGGATAGCAAAATCGATATTTTCTGACCGTTCGCCTTGGATGCGTTTTTGGTAGGTATTACCCAGCTTGATTTGGATTGCCGCCCACTGTTCTGCGAACCCTTCCAATGTGTAGCCTTCTAAGGCTGATTCATAAACGGCAATAGCTTTATCAAAGTCAGCTAATGCCTCGTTATAGTGTCCTAGTAAACGATAAATCTCGCCTCGATTGCTGAGGGCAAAAACGTAGTTAGGGTCTAGCTCAATAGCTCGGTCGAAGTCAGCTAATGCCTCGTTGTAGCAATTTAGTGCCATATAAACCCAGCCTCGACTAGCGAGAGCAAAAGTGTAATAGGAGTCTAAATCGATAGCTCGATCGAAGTCAGCTAACGCTTTGTCATATTGTCCTAGTAAGCGATAGGTTTCCCCTCGACTGGCAAAAGCAAAAGCGTAGTTAGGATCTAGCTCGATAGCTCGGTCAAAGTCGGCTAATGCCTCGTCATACCGTTTTACTAAACGATAGGTTTCTCCTCGGCTGGCAATAGCCCTAACGTAGTCTGAACTTCCCTCGCTTTGGTTGAGGAACGTCCCATGAGTATAAACCTGCAAAGCGCTCTGATATCCAATGATTGCAATCTCCAGATTGTTACCTCTGTTCCCTGTCGAAAGCTGTTCAATCAGATCGCTGAAACGAACAATTAGTTCGGCAACTGGTTCTGTTTGGTTCGCAGCTCCTTTGGAAAAGTAGCGTTTTACCCAGCCTCGCAATGATTGAGCTAAATTAGCATCTAGTTTTTCCAGATTCGCTTGCAGAAGTGGGTACACTTTCTGCGAATCACCGTTGCTATCATGAATCGCCCTTAGTACCTCAAGTAAGAAATCAGTGTAGGTATCGAAAGTGTCCATTGCAATTGGTTGAGTAGAAAATTTTGGCTATAACTTGGTAGCTTCCCTCGCCATTGGGACAACTCAGTACTGCATTGATCAGATTTAGATAATCTTGCTGTCGTTGTTGGTTCATTACTCTCCAACTGCACAAAATGCCGCCCAATACCCAGGATTACTAAAAGGTTGTTCATCCCCTTCAAACCAATCTAGTTCCTGTTGGATTCGTTGCTGGAAATGCTTATTCAAATTTAGCTGCTGTGTCCACTTCAACAATTCTGTCTGGGAACTATCCCGCAGCCACAGTTGGGCAGAGTTGAGGGCAACGGCAACAGGGGTATCGTCAAAGAGATTCTCATAGAACTTAATCATCAACAACGCCGTGGACAGGTCGTTGACTGCCCAAAGGCTAGCAACCACACTCGGACTGCCTGCATAGAGAAAGCCCGCAGGCAGGCTAATGTATTCATCGCTAACGTTTCTAAAGTCCGTTAAGCCCGTTTCACAAGCACTAAGGGTGACTAGACGACATTGAGACAGCTCCAGGGCAAAGATTTCCCCCAAGGTGAGACACCCTTGTAAGTCAAGGACTGAGCCATCTTTCAAGGGTAGATACCGGGGTGGGTTGGCATCAGCAGGTGCGGGGGTAATCTGGCAATCAGCTAGCAGCAGTGCCGAACGGAGGGGGTCTTCAAAATTGAAATAGGCGTGACAGGAGAAGTGGGCAAGGTTAGCATCTTCCAGGCGATGGGAGCCAAGGCTGGCTTTTTTGGCAGCGTCTTGGACTAAAACGCGATCGCATGGGTAAAACCTCTGACGGATGGTTGCGACTTCAATATCGGTGTAGTCCAAGTCGCCTGTGGGGTTTTGGATGGCAAATAGGTAGGTGAAATTGGGGCGTTTTTGGTTTTGTGTCAGTTGCAGCAGTTGACAACTGGGGGCGTAGCTGACTCCGCGAGAGAATCTGTCGAGGAGGCAAGGCAGGGGAACACAGGAAGATTCTTCCTCCCCATTTTCCCTTCCCGATTCCCGATTTGCTAAAGGTAAGGCATGAAGGGGTAACAGGTGCAGAAAGCGATGGGGAATGAGAATCAGGCGCTCGCAGTTCTCCAGTTGGGGATAGGAGAAGATTTGATCTACATGGAGAATATCGGCAAGTTCTTTGAGGCGGCTCTCCAAGCCCTCGCGCCATTGGTCTTTTTGTCGGGAGTAGTCGGTAAGATATTGATCGAGCCAATTAAGCAAGGCTTGTAAGTCATCTGAGGTGGATTGCCAGATGCGGGGAGAAGTTGCGTCGCGGGTGATGATGGCAGTGATGAAGGTATTGCCTGTGATGTACCACTCGATTAGGGCAGTTTGATCGTCGGGTAACAAGTTCCGGATCTGCTGATAGCTGATAGGTTCGATTCGTTGGGTGAGCGAAAACGTGGAGTCAATGGGCTGAATTTGCTGCATTATCAGGTTATCCAGTTGTTCGCGGAGGGCGTTTAAGCGGCTGTGGTCTGGGATTGCAGCTATGGGGCGATTCTGTTCATCTCCCCTAATCCTCTGCTGGTCTGATATTCTGCCACTCGGCTCAATCTGTCGCTGTTGAGCAGCTATTTCTCGGCGCAGGCGATTTAGTTGCTTAAGGACAGGTTGGGGAATCTCGCCTTTGGGGTAGAGGTTACGACTAGCAAGGAGTTCGACAAGGTTACGGGTTCTGCTACGTTCGATGTATTCTATTGCTTCAGTGAGGTTATCCAGTTCTAGGCAAACTTCGACAATGCCTTGATAGAGTTCATTCCATTGTTCAGCGAGTTTTTGTTTGTCCTCTTCTATTCCAGAACCCGATAAGATTTCTCCTCGTAAGAATTCTACGGTTTCAATAGCGGATCTAAAGGCACTGTAGGCATTGGGCAACTGTTGAGCCGATTGATAGGCAAGACCAAGATTGAATTGAGCTACTGCATGATTTTTAGGAAAAGCTTCACGGGTACTTACTTCTAAGGCAGCTAAGTAACAGTGGATTGCTGTTTGCAAATTCTCTGCCTTATCACCTTGAATCCGCTCACGGTAGGCATTACCGAGATTCTTCTGTGTTTCAGCCCATTGTTGGGGAAAGGTGTTAGGGGTAATTACTTCTAAGGCAGCTAAGTAGCAGTGGATTGCTGTTTCCAGATTCTCTGCCTTATCACCTCTAATTCGTCCGCAGTAAGTAGAACCCAAATTGATTTGGCTAATAGCCCATTTTCGGGGAAAGGCGTTGTAGGTATTAACCTCCAATCCTTCTAATAAACAGTGGATTGCCTTTTCCAAATTTTCTGCCCTCTCTTGCCAGAGGCGGTAACGGTAGGCGAGACTCAAGTTTATTTGGGTTTCTGCCCATTTTTCAGGAAAAGCGTCGCGAGTTCGTATCTCTAATGCATCTAAAAAACAACCGATTGCAGCTTCCAAATTCTGTGCCATTTCCCCTCGAATGCGGTAAGTGTAAGCAAGACCTAGATTGTGTTTAGTATCTGCCCACCGTTCCGAGAAGGCTTGGCGTGTATATTCCTTCAATGCATCTGAGAAGCAACAGATTGCTATTTCTAAATTCTCTGCACTCTCCCCTAGAATGCGGTAGAAGTAGGCATAACCCAGATTGAGTTGGGTTCGTGCCCATAGTTCGGGGTAAGCCTCGCGGGTATATTCCTCTAAAGCAGATGAATGACAGCCAATGGCTTTTTCCAAATTCTCTGCTCTCTCCCCCCAAACACGTTCGTTATAGGCAAGACCCAGATTGATCTGGATAGCAGCCCATCTTTGAGGAAAAGCTTCACGAGTACATACCTCTAAGGCATCTAAATAACACTGGATAGCTGTTTCCAAATTCTCTGCCCTCTCTCCTCGAATTCGATAAAGATAGGCAGTACCGAAACCAATTTTGGCATATACCCATAGTTCTGCCATAACTTCACGGTTGCTTACTTCTAAAGCAGCTAAGTAACAGCGGATAGCTTCTTCCAAATTCTCTGCTCTTTCTGCCCTAATGCGTTCAGAGTAAGCATTGCCTAGAGAAATTTTTGTAGTAGCCCATTCTTGCGGTAAGGTCTGACGAGTGTATACTTCCAAGGCTGTTAATTGGCAGTAGATAGCTCTTTCCAAATTCTCTGCTTTTTCTCCCCGGATGCGGTTACGGTATGCAGCGCCTAGATTGATTTGAGTGGTAGCCCATTCTTGAGGGAAAGCTTGGCGAGTAAAGACTGTTCTAACAACTTCATAACCTGTAATGGCAATTTCTAGATTGCTAGCCCATTCACCTAGCGGGAAATCTGAAATCAGGACACTGAAATTACCAATGTTTATTGCTGTGTGTTTTGCTTGCTCTAGCTCCATTTCCAGTAGAGTTGCCGTTGCCCAGTTTCGTAAAACTACAGCAAAGTTATCATCTAGTAGATCTAGGTGAGCTTGTAGCAGAGCATACACAACTTGGGGATTGTCTTTACTGTCTTCTGTTGCTTTCAAAACTGCATTAATCAGCTTCAAATAGTCCTGTTGGTGTTCTGTATCCATAAACAGACAACTTTCTCCTTCAGAGAACGCTACGCACATACTTGCAGCATTGAACACAGTCTTGATTAGTAATGTAGGCTGAAGATTAAAGCTAATTGTCTTTTGCCCGATCGCGCCAACCCTGCTAACTGGTTGCTCTATTCTGGCACTGCTGCTGATGTCCGTCACTGACTGCTCAGCCCTGAAGGAGAAATCAACCTGCGTCGAGTATTTGTGGCGACCTAGAGTACTAATGATGCCATAGGTTATCGATCGCTTGCGGGTAAGCTTTGTCCTTGACCCTTGAAGACAGATGTTACTTGACTTAATAACGTGGGTTGTCTGCATTACAAGCTCTACAAGATATTTGTGCCGTCTGCCGGATCAAGAGTGTGGGGAAGCGGGTCTCAAAAATTTTTGAGAACATGGGTAGGAGAGTCCCGCATCTTAATAAATAACTAACGTGCATTTTCTTTATTACTAAGCGATCCATTGAGGAACGAGTGGCTGAAATCCAAAGAGATTTAGCGGCTCACTACAAATCAGTGGAAATCCAACTAATGGATACTTGGGAGCATCGAGGAAATGTGGAGCTGTACTTTAAGCACAGGTATCAGAAGTTTAATTATAAAATCGGCAAATTAACGGAATACTTTAAATTTGATAATGTTGAGCCAGTGTTGCAAGATTTACGCCGAATGAGCAATAAAGCTTTAACTTCAGTTGAGTTGGAGCTACTTGAAGGAAATGCACACAAAGCCATGTCAGTTACAATTTGACAAAACGTGAAAGCGATCGCCTCGGATAAATCCCCTAGAACTCTGATGTGCGATCGCCCTTCAGCTTGGGAACACTAAACTGAGTTGTGTGCATCACTTATCCCATGAAACTCTTGAACATTATCCGTTCTCTGTTGCAGCCAGCACCAGCCCAGCCAACTATTGAGAGCTATGGACAAGCCAGCATTGGTCTTTCTTTAGAACAGATTCAACCTGTGATGGAATGGCTGATGAGTAGTTTGCTCCATGCCAGATACTTCGGTCGCTCTCATATCATTTGGGATAGTGGCGACCAAAACTTATTGAAGACGACTCTCACTAGACTACTGAAGGATGAGCCAGTTTTTCTCTATCGGTGTGGAGAACGACCCTCACAACCTCCCATTGGTTGTTACTGGCGGTTGATGCCAGAACATCCTAGCTTGAGGATTTACCAGCTTGAGGTAAGGGAGGATGAATGAGTTCTAGGGGATTTAACGGGGTGTGATCGCTTCTCATCTACTTTGCGCTTCATAGCAATTATACTCTAACTAACAAAAATGCCGCTGCCGCTCTAAAGGCTTGCTGGGGATACCCAGTGGGAAAAATAGTTGCGATTGAGCTAGCGCGGTGCGATCGCACCTTTTTGACGGGTTACAATTCTCTGAAAGCGAACTGAGATGAGATATCTAAAGTATGTTCTTGCCGAAGCCAGACGTTCAAACCCCTGACTCATGGTGAGTGCTGACAAAATCCAGTCGGCTAGAATTTGTCAACGTGCTAGATTAGTACAAGGTAAATCGTGTCCTGTTGGCAGGACACACAGCAAAAGAAGTCAGACTGTTCCCGTATTCTACTCCTGGTTTTGAGGAGAATACTCGCTGGGCTGAGCAATTAAGCCAGAGCGATCTGTTCGGAGTGATTTGGCATGTTGGTGGTTTTGGTTGTCGCTGGTACGAACGGGAAGACAACCTTGCTGAAAGCTTTAAAACCGACCACCAGAATCTTACTCGTCGGCGATTCCAACCAGCTTCCCAGTGTGGGAGCTGGGATGGTGCTGCGGGACTTGATACTATCGGAGCTAATACCCACGACTCAATTGCCGACTATCTATGGGCAGCAGTACGAAAGCCCGATTATTTACGCCGCCGAAGAAGTACTTTCTGGGAAGGTGCCAGCACTGCATCAGTTTAAGGAGCTTTCATCTTGGATGGATGTCGCCGACTGTGTTGGCGATCGCATGATTCAGTTAGTGAATAGATACGATATGACTCCAGCGGTGATGAATGGAGAGAGTGGTTGGGTAGTCGCCGTGGAGGCAAAGCAGAAGCGAGTGACAGTGGAATTTGAAGGCGGTGCGTGCGTTGACTACTTACCTAGTAACTTCGATCAGATTGCCCATGCCTACTGTCTGACCTGCCACAAATCTCAAGGCAGTGAATTTCAATATGTCATCATGCCTCTACAGAAGTCCAACCGCAGGATGCTCACCCATCAGTTACTTTACACCACTATGACGCGGGCGGTTGGAACGTTTATTGCGGTGGGACAACCCGAAACGCTTCAAATGGCGGTGGCGACAGATAAACCCGCTCGCTGCTACACGCAGTTGAGCCAGTTCCTGCTTACACAAGAAAAAGATTTGACGGGTGCGATGGGGAGCTTGGGTGCAGCAGGTGGAGTGAGCCAAGGGAAACAGGGAAAGTTTGTTACCATTGCCAGCCGATTGCGTGAGCGAAAACTTGGGGCGACAAAAGGGCAGATGACTTCTATCGGCAGTCTGGCTTTGCGGCTCTATGAAGATAAGTTTGGACATCGCCCGTCGAAACAACTCGAAGTTGTGGAGGGAATGCGATTTAAGACTTACCACTATGGAGTTGAGGCGGTGGACTTAATCGAGCGGGCGATTGATGCCGTTTTGAATCCATAAATGGAAGTCACCAATCCACGTTGTACCGGATTAGGTGTACACAAGAAGACTGTGGTCGCTTGCTGTCTAATTACAGCCAGTACTGGAGAGATGGAGGAGAAACGCGAACTTTTAGCACCATGAGTCAAGAGTTGCTGGCATTAGGGGATTGGTTGAGCAGCAAAGTACCGCAGCACTGCGGTACGTAATATACTAATTGGGTAAAGCTCCTGTAGGATACTATTTTTCGCCTTGCTCCTCTAGTTCAGCATTAAGATTAGTCTTGAAATTGCAGAAGGGCTAACTCACATGAACTACTCCCCAGTACTATAGAACTAATTTATCCGTATCGCAGCGCTGCGGTACGCTACAAAATTACCGCAATAGTTAGCTAAAGAATTTGCTAGAAGTCAACAGTGACAGCTTGTTAAATGAATTTAGGCATCGCCAACCTCTCAGAAAATGTAGTGATACTAGATAGCAGTATGCGTCAAATCAGAATCGCGATCGAGTCCAACACAGGTGGAAGTGGTAAGACCACCTTAACGACTCATTTAGGGTATGCACTTGCAAGTAAAGGATACAAGGTTGTCTTGATCGAACTCGATCCCAATGGTTCAATTACTCTATTCACTGGAGTTCCAGACTTAGAATCTGATGAAGTTCAGGATTCGATTGCCGTCATTTTTGAGCGCTCCTTCAAGGGTCAATATCCCCTGCTACCCGTTTGGACAGACCGCGTTGGCACAATTCAAGTAATTCGGGGCGGTCCTCCACTTCATACAGCAATTCGAGGGCTTCATTTACATACAAGACCCTATGAAGTTCTACGCGATCGCTTGGAAGACTATCCAATCGAGGCAGATATTATTATTTTTGATACACCCGCTTCACTCGAACCGATGGGGTTACTGGCTCTTGCTGCTTGTACGCATGTTTTGGTTGCAATTAAGCCAGAACCGAAAGACTCAAAGAGTTCCGCAAATATGTTGAGTTGGTATTATGAAAAAGTAGAAGATCTGCGGTTAAAGCCTCATCCTGAGATTTTGGGCTTTGTCCCTTCACGAGTCGATCTTAGCTTGGCTTTACATCGCAATCTGCTTGGACTTAAGGAAGACGGCAAGCCCAATCCTAAAATTGATGCCAGTACTACACTACCTAAAGTCCTTGAAAGTATGGGAATTTACTGTTTCCCTCCAATCCGTGAGTCGGGTTATTTTCTCAGTGCTAGTAGTGTGGGCTTACCAGTTCATCTACACCGACCGGGGGATAAGGTTTCAAAGTCCTTCGATCCGATTGTCGCTAAAGTTACTCAGCTATTAAAAGCAAAGTAAAGTCAAAATTTGCAGAAATTAGATTGGTAGGAAAGTCAGAATATGGGAAAACCTGCATCAGTTAACGCCTCAGATCTTTTTGCTGGGGCTGGGAAGAGCCAGCAAGTATTTCAGTTGAAAGGACGCATTGAGGAGCTAGAGGCAGAAATTGCACAGCTAAAAGCGGGTGATTTAGGTGCTGATGAACGAATTGAGCTAGAGGCTAAGATCCAAACCCTCATTGCTGAGTTATCTGAGAAGCAGGGAGTTAAGATTATTGCCTTTGAGCAAATTACGCGGAATCCACTTCAGCCAAGGCTAATTTTTACTAAAGCAGATCAAGAAGCTTTTGCAAATATTCTCCGACTTGAAGGGCAGCTAGAGCCAGTTCTGCTGATTGAACTAACACAGCAAAACCGAGATCAACTTACAGCCTATGCTCAACAGGGATTGTTTGACCTTAACCAACCACTGTTCAATATTAATGCTGCTTATTTGCTCTTCGATGGAGAACGGCGTTGGCGAGCAGGGCAGATTGCAGAATTAGAAGGGCTAAAGTCAGTTATTCTGCCTGTTCGAGAATCCTTAGACTTGCTGGAACTTCAATCGAAAGCAGCTTCCACAAGCTTACATCAGAAAGCTCTTCATAAGCTGGAGTTGGCGCAGTTTTTGGTTATGCAGATTAGTCATCGCTATCCATCTGCCAGGAGTTTATTGGAAGATGCTCCTGAACTGGCATACCCGCGTGCGCTAAATGCTTTCATGAGCCGTATGAAGCGGGCGAGGCGGACAGCCGAGATCGCCCAAATCACTACTGCCGATCGCGAGGTGCAACTGCGGTGGCTCTCAGAGGTTGAGAACGAAGTAGAACGAGCGGTGCTAGATGTTCTCCTTAGCCATCAACAAAACCCTGCCTCAATTTTCCGTCATATTTTCCCCCTTCTAAAGTTGCCAGATGATTTGAAACAGGCAGCCTGGGATGAGGGCTTAGATGCTGAAAAATTGCTGGCACTCAATCAACTTAATGCCAAGGCACTAAAGCGCTCGGAAGATGAGGCTAAAGTAGTACGGGCAGGAGTGATTCAAGAAGCGATCGCTTCCGGATGGAGTGCTGAGGATATTCGCCGTCGGGCTAAAGAACTTTTGGTTGAAAGCAATCCTGAAGTTGCAGCAGAACACCCCAAAGTGCCCAAGGAATTAAGTGGGCTGGAGAAAGCTGATTTTTCAAAGATGAAGGCTGAGGAATTGCAGCTTTGCCAGCAGCTACTCAGCCGCAGGCTAAATGAAGTTAAGCGGCTGTTAAAAGCTTCATCAGAACTTAGTTAGTCAGCGAACGAGAATATTACTTTCAATCCAGTTGCCCTAGAATTTGAAGCGTTTAATGAGTACCTCCAACTCATCTACTCGCAACAAAATTCTATGCCCTGCCAACATCTTAATGACCGCGAACACCCCTAAGCATCCCCCATACGTGCCTCAGCGCGGCGAAGGTGAAGCCTACGCTCAACTGCTGTCAGATGCTGGCTGTTTTGTCCTCACACTCGTTATCCTGGCGTTTTGCATGGCTTCTTTCAGATGGGAGGAGTGATTGCATTAGGAAGAGTAGTGATCGTTAAGTTTTAATGTCAGTAGACCGAAAACTTCCGCCAAGCTAACGCGGCGACGACTAGAAAGTTTGGTGGACTGGGATTAGGGCTGGCGATCGTGCGGCACTTAGTCGAACTGCATGGAGGTACAGTTAGGGGTGAAAGTCCAGGAGAAGGGCAGGGCGCAACCTTCACCATCCGGTTACCGCTAATGCCAACTCCAGTGAAAGCGAACCTGGCTGAGCGAACGCCTGAACAGTCTCTCGATTTGAAGAGTCTCAGAATTCTGGTCTCCCCGTTCGCTCAATTGAGTAAGTCAGTAGCCAAATCAGCAGCCCAAAGAGTAGTCTAACTAAGCAATTCAAGGATTGAGGAGACTATCAGGGGGCTGAGTTGAACCAGACAAAATCAGAACGAGTGGATGATCTGCCAGTAGTCATCCACTGGCTATCCCAGATGTGTATTGAACGGCTGATTGACGAGGAATTGCCTCCACCACATGGCAATCGACAGGGATTAAGCTATGGACAACTGGCGATCTTGTTGTTAAGCTACATCATTACTCAAGCCGATCACCGATTGTGTGCGGTGGAAAGTTGGGTAAACCAGCACCATCAGACCCTAGAAGTGGCGACAGGATGGCAGATTGGCAACAAAGATGCCACAGATGACCGACTGGCTGACTTATTGAGTGTTTTAGGTTCATCACAACACGAAGCGATCGAAAGCATCGAAACGTTCTTAGGACAACACTTAATTCGAGCCTACTCCTTACCCACCGATGCCGCCCGCAGCGACACGACAAGCTTTTCGGTCTATCATCAGCTAAGTGAAAAGGAGTCAGAACAAGAAAAAACATCTGCACCCCTACTAAACTTTGGTTATAGCAAAGACCGCCGCCCCGACTTGCTACAGTACCGCCAAATGCTAGCTACGTTAGACCCCATGGGAATGCCCTTAGTCAGTGCTACCCTTCCAGGTAACGGTGCCGATGATCCTCTGTATGTTCCTACTTGGAAGCGTCTAGCTGAGATTATTGGTCATACAGACTTTCTGTTTTTAGCTGACTCCAAAGCTTGTAGTTGGTCTAACCGAGGACAAATTGACCGAGACGGAGGTATCTACTGTTTTCCGGTTGCCATGAGTGGACATCGCCCCAAACTGTTGCACGATTGGGTTTTCCATCCCCCCACTCCTGTTCAAGATATCTTCTTACCAACACAAGAAACGACTGAGACACCAGTCGGCGAAGGATTTGAAATTCCTTTAGGTAGTCTATGGCTAGACCCAAAGAACCAACAGTGGCATCGGTGGTTAGAGCGGTGGTTGGTGATTCGTTCTCCTGCCCTAGCTGCACGCCAGATTAAGGGCTTAGAGCAGCGTCTTCAAAAAGTCGAGACAGCCTTGGCGAAACTTGCCTCAAAACCAGGTCAAGATGCTCAAACCTTACAGGAAAAAGTTGACAAATTGCTAGAGGCTCATCGAGTCAAGGAGTATCTCAACGTCACGATTAACAAACAGATTCGTTATCCCAAAGTCTATTCCACTCCTGGTCGTCCTACTACTGAACGTTCTTTCCGTCGTGTCCGACACACCACGCTCACCTTAACCTATCAGCGACAAGAAACGGCTCTAGCTGAATTTCACACCTTGGCAGGCTGGCGGCTCTATGTCACCAACGCACCCCCAGAACGGCTGAGCTTAGAAGAATCGGTGTTCTACTATCGACAACAGTGGCAACCTGAGCGAGCCTTCCATTTGTTTAAACGAGGTCGTCTCCCTGCACTTCCTATCTATTTCCAAGATGAAGAGCGTATTCGAGGATTAATGTTTCTACTGACGCTGGCTTTGCGGGTTTTCACCCTCATGGAGTATGTTGTGCGCCGTCAGTTGAGTGAGCAACAACAGTCTTTAGCTGGCTTGTATGATGGCAATCCCAAGCGTACCACTAATCGTCCTACAGCCGAACGGCTGCTCAGAGTTTTTTGTGGTGTTACCTTGTATTTTCATCGAGACGGTTCAACAGAAATCAGTCCACTCAATTGTTTACAGCAGCAGATTTTGAAATTGATGGGCTTTGGTGAGTCTATTTACGCTCTGCCCTGTTTGGTTCCTGAATAATCAGTCTAACCAGCGTTGGTTCCACAGTCTCCTCAATCCCCGTATTGCTTACTCCTACTGCTCTTTGGGCTACTGATTTGGCTACTGGCTCACTCAATTGAGCGAACGGGGAGGCATCAGGCAAGGGAGGAGCATTCAACAGCTTTCGAGACAAATCAAACGTTGCGTTATCCACTCCCGCAAGATACCCGAACAAATGCTTTCGCAAAATTGCCCGCGCCTGTGAGATGCGTTTGCGAACATTGTCGTAAGAGATAGCAAGCTGTTGAGCAATGTCCTGATAGGATTTCTCCCGAACGAAGTGCAGGACAAACGGAGAGTGCAGTCTTTCTGGTAAATCCTCAATAGCACGGTGGATTTGGGTTTCCAGTTCGCCTCGCAATGCAGCGCTTCCTGGCGTATCGTACACAGAAACCAGTTCCTCCTTTTCGCGCTCAGCTATTACCTCCAAACTTTCCATCCTATAAGCGCCTCGGTTGCGCTCTCGGTGCATATCTATGCAGAGGTTATGAGTCAGTGTAGTCAACCAAGCTCTGAAATTGGTGATAATACTAGCACCATTTCGTACTTTTTCCCAAGCTTTGAGCATCGCTCGACTCAGAGCATCTTCCGCATCCGTCGGGTTCCCTCCCATCCACTTGATGCAGCAATGGTAAAGATAATCTTGATACTGCTGCCATTGCTGCCAAAACCCTTTCCCTAAATCTTCAGAGCCACCCCGCAGGTATGACGCACTAACTGTTTGAGAATTTGACATAAATCCTGAACTGGTAGTAACCCAATTGATGCAAAATAAAACTTTTGAAAAACCGTCTTATCTTGAATCCAAATCGCATCCTAATGTCAGCAAAAATCTCGCCGACGTACAGCAAATCTTGCCGAAGCTACATCGAATAGACAAAGGAATTTGTCTATCAAACAATTAGCTCATCTATTATTAGTCTCCAGAGCCTTGCTGGTCTTCCGTAAAATTACGTAAAATCATCTTATTGGTGAGTCGGAAACAATTGAAAAAACATCTCCTCTAGAATCCAAATTGCATCCTTTAGCCAGCAGAAATCTCGCCCAGTACGGAAAATAAAGCCTGAGCTACATCGACTCGACAGATACTATTGCCTGTCCTATAATGGGAATCTATTTGTAATGGGATGCTTCCCCACACTTACCTCAAAAAGCAAGCGCTCTCGCATTTTCACCCACCAGGTATAAGCAGGGTGAACCAAAAGCTTGTAGGATGCACATGAGTTCAGCTTACTTGGGAAAAGATTATAAACCCGACATTGCCTGGTTTATAGACTTTTGACCAACTCGATAACTGTTACTCCCTGATATAAGAATGTTTGAGTATGGGTGTGAGATGAAAGTCGAATTATCATGCTTGTAATGTTCGCAACGAGTCTAACCTCTTCCTATTGGGGGATGTCAAGGGTAATACGCTTGCAATACCGAAATTTTCTTTTTGGGCTGAGTATTACGACGCTTTAAGTCAAGACTAGACAAAGACTCCAGATAGAACGAGAGGGAATTTCAACTGTTTGTAAAGGTTTATGAAGGAGTCAGTTTGGACTGGGCGAGTTGTAGGCTGTATCTGGGGGTGAGGTTTCAAGCGATCGCTTCGCCGTACCCCTTTGGTGTGATCGCGCACAGTGCCGCTCTCTCATGCTCACGCGATAGCGAAGCGCTGCCGCCTACGGCAGATCGCACTTCACCGCAACCATGCACCCTCTCCAAGGGCGCGATCGCTCTCTTCTCCTCCCTGACGTAAGACCTCCATTTTGGCAAGCAAGTAAGTTATGTCGGCTATTCCAAATAAAGTGCTAAACGACATCAGGCAATTCATCTTCCACTAACCGCAAGCGAGGATATCGGTAAGCTGCAACAGTTACCACCATAACCAGCACTTCCATCACAATAAATAGCAGACCAATACCGCGACCCGGCCCCACGCCAATAATTTGTCCGATGCTTCCTGCCAGTAGACCGTTAGCTGCCATTAAAGGCTCAAAAACTCTGTCAGCTAGGGGGCCAGCAACCATATAGGCGAGTGGAATACACGACCAGCAAATCATGTTGATTGTTGCAAAGACCCTGCCCTGAACGTCAGGAGCCACTTTTCGGAGCAAGATGGCATCACAATAGCCATTGACGAAAGGCAAGCTGAAGAAAAACAAGAAGTTAGCCAGGGCGAAAAGTGCAGCATTTGTGCGTAGTCCAAATGCTAAGATGCACAGTTGACTAAGAAACGCGAAACCAAATACGCCACGGATTAAAGGTCTCGGTCCCCCCCAAACACTCATAACTACGCTGCCCAGCAGCATCCCCCCGCCACCAATCGACTGAATGGTTCCGAGAACGGTAACTGAAGTGAATGTTAGTACCAGCGGCGTGAATAATACCTCAATCAGTCCTAAAACAAAATTATTGATGGCGAATACAATCATCAACACTAATAGTCCGGGTCGAACAGTAATATAAGTCCAGCCTTCAATTGCCTCACGCCAGAGTGAACTTTTCTCATCTTCTGTGACAGGAGCCTGATAAGCATCAGGAAAACGAACGAGCAACAGGGTTGTGAGGGCAAAGAGGAAGGTAACAAAGTCAATGAGCATGACACCATGAAGCTGGACAATTCCTAGCAAGACTCCTGCCAGCAGGGGCGAGATGAGTTGGGCGCAAGCTTCTGCTGACTGAACCATACCGCTGGCACGCGGCAAGTGTTCTTTCGGTACAAGCATTGAGGTTGAAGCCGTGTAAGCTGGCAACTGGAAGGCTTTGAAGACAGAACTTAGGCTGACGACTAGGTAGATATGCCAGATTTCCAGGCTTCCAGTTGCGAGTAATAGGGCACAAGCTGCTGTAGTTATACCCGCGCCGGAGTCGGAAACAATCATGCACCAGCGCCGATTAATCCGGTCAACTAAGGCACCTGCTACTGGAGAAATCAGGATACTGGGCAGCATGGCAGATAGCAAAATCAGAGAGAATTGAGTGACTGAACCCGTGCGCTGGTACACCCACACTCCCAATGCAAAGCTAGTCAGACCCGATCCAGTCAGGGATACCAGTTGTCCTACCCAGACGAGAAGAAAAACACGCATTTCGCGGAATATACGGAATCGCATAGTTATACAACAGCAGTTGGCTCTGGAGATTGCACCCAACTCATGCCACTTGACGCTCTAGGCGAGTGCGAAAACACAACTCAACAAGAAGCAGGGGGGAACGGGGCAGGAGGCAGAGGGGAATTTTTATCAACATCCTTTATGAAAGCCATCAACGTCATCCCCCTTTCTCCCTGCTCCGAGAACTCCCCTCCCCCTGCACAAGGAGTCTCTTCGTGAATGACTCAATCGTCTCCTTAAATCAGTTATCCTTACCTCACTAAAATTCAGAAACCTTGGTTTCGGGGTATTCAACAAGCTTCTGTAGGATTTCCTGATAGTAACTAAACAGGCGCTCTATGGTTTCATTGGTGAACAACTCTGTACTGTAAAATAGAGCGATTTCGATGGTTTGAGAATCTTCAGTCGGGGAAGAAACATAAAGTTCTAGAGGAATCTCCTCATCCCACAGTTCACACTTAGGCGAATCTGGTATGAATTCCCACTCTGACATTCCATCGAGTCCCTGTACGGGAGGCTCCATAGTAACGCTTGCTCTTAGGGTAAGTTCTCTTTTGCTTCTAACAGCTTCAATGACTTTTTGTAAGGGAACCTCCTTATGATTGATAGCTTCATTGACTGTTTCTTTGACCTGCTCTAAAAGAGTAAGTCCTGTTTGAGAGTCCGCGAGAAGCGAGCGCAAAATAACATCGTTGATAAAGCAACCGAGTATTCTTTCGATTTCTGGTGTACTGCGATTGCCAGTTGTAGCAACTACGAGAATTTCAGTTTGTCCGCTCCATTTGAACAAGAGTATCTTTAGAGCAGTAATGATGATGGCAAAGGTAGTAACTCCGTGTGTACGACTTAAGGCTGAGATTGATGCAACTAGACTTTCTGGCAGAACTAGAGAAAAGAAAGATGCTTGTCTGCTATTAGTAGTAGGTTGTAGCTGCTGGGACGGTAGGACATTTTGTGGTTGTGGACTATCAGCCAGTTTTTGAAGCCAATAAGACAGTTGCTTGTCTAGTACCTGTTCGTTCAACCGCTTTTGCTCCCAGAGAGCGAAGTCCGCATACTGAAGCGGTACTTCGGGTAGTGGAGAAGGCAAGCCGTTTGAGAAAGCGTTATAGAGTGTTTCTAACTCCTGAAGAAAGATACCGATTGACCAGCCATCTGTGATGATATGGTGCATCGGTATTAACAACCAATGTTCTAGGCGAGCCAACCGCAGCAAGGTTGTCTTGATTAGGGGACCATTAGCTAAATCAAAGTGGTGCTGGAATTCTTCAGCAACAAGTCTTTGAGCACAAGCTTCTCGCTCGGCAACAGGTAGGTCTTGTAAGTCTACTATCTTTAACGGTAGGGTCAAGGATGGGGCGATGACCTGCATCGGTTGACCTTCTTTAACTGTAAAGGTAGTACGCAAAATCTCGTGACGGCGGATAATCTCATTGATGCTCTTCTCCAACACTTCTGGAGAAAGCGAACCATTGAAACGTAAAGGAACACCACTGTTGCAGATGCAACTGTCAGGATTTAATTGCTGTACATACCATATATACTCTTGTGCAAAAGATAGAGGTATGTGCGTATCTCGCGCTGTGGGTACAAGAGGGGGTAAGACATCTTGTGTCATACTGCTAGAAAATTGCTCAATGAACCCAGCTTGACGAACAGTTTCTATCACCTGGCTCAAGGAAGCGATGGTGGGTGCTTCAAATAGATGGCGCAAGGGAAGTTCAATCTTAAAGGCTTCCTGGATGCGAGAAATAACAGAGGTGGCTAGAAGAGAATGCCCACCCAATTCAAAGAAGTTGTCGTGAATGCCTACTTGTTGCAGTCCCAAAACTTCCGCCCAGATAGCTGCTAGGGTTTCTTCAGTGGGGGTGCTGGGTGCGACAAAATTATTTTCCAGTTCCCGGAGGGAGCTATCCGGCGCGGGTAGGGTGCGACGATCTATTTTGCCGTTGGGAGTTAGGGGCATGGTTTCCAAAAAGACAAAGGCTCCGGGAACCATGTAATCTGGCAGCTTGTTTTTGAGGAAAGAACGCAATTCATTGATAGTGGGGGGTACTGTCTCCTGTACAGCTTCTCCCTTGGGAACGACATAAGCTACGAGGCGCTTGTTGCCAGGGGTATCTTCCCGCGCCACGACCACAGTTTCTCGCACTGCTGGGTGCTGTGTAATCGCTGCCTCAACCTCGCCCAGTTCGATGCGGAAGCCGCGAATTTTTACCTGATTGTCAATGCGACCCAAAAACTCGATGTTACCGTCTGGTAGATAACGTGCCTTATCTCCAGTTTTGTAGAGGCGAGAACCCGGTTCATTGCTAAAGGGATTGGGGATAAATTTTTCTTCAGTCAAATCAGGACGGTTGAGGTATCCTCGCGCTAGTCCGATGCTAGCAATGTGCAGTTCTCCAGGAACGCCTATAGGAACGGGTTGGAGATAGCGATCGAGAATATAAAGAAGAGTGTTATCAATCGGACGACCAATGTGAGGTGATGTATTATCTGTGCTATCGCAGACAACCAACCCAGAAGTCGTGACCACAGTGTTCTCAGTTGGTCCGTAGTTATTGACTACCTTGAAGGGAATTGAAGCTGATGGATACTGATGAAGCTTATCCCCACCCGTCAGCATGATTCGCAAAGCTATATCTTTCGACCATTGCACAGACAACAACTTTTCTGCTAGTGGGGTGGGAACAAAAGTAATTGTTATATCTTTTGCCAGTAGCCAATCACGCAGTTTTTCTGGAGATAGAAGAATCTCTGGCTCGACCAAGTAAATACTCGCACCTGCTGCCAAATAAGGCCACAATTCCCATACTGAGGCATCAAAGGCGGTTCCTGCTAACTGAGTGGCTCGGTCTAATGATGTTACCTTAAAGGCGCGTTGGTGCCAGCCAATCAGATTTAGCAGCCCAGAGTGGGGAATCAGAACTCCTTTGGGCTTTCCGGTTGAGCCGGAGGTGTAAATTACATACGCTAAGTTCTCTGGCGTCACGTCACTTTGGGGAGGAAGTTCGGGCATCACAGAGATTTCTTCCCAATCACAATCTAAGCAGACTACCCGCGCTTGATGCTCTGGTAACGAGGCAACCAGTTTTTGTTGAGTCAGTAAAACTGGCAGCCGTGAATCATCGAGCATATAGGCAATGCGCTCAGGAGGATAGGCGGGGTCTATAGAGACATAAGCACCACCCGCTTTGAGTACGCCTAAGAGTCCTATAATCATGTCAAAGGAACGTTCTACACAGATGCCCACCAGAACTTCTGGCCCGACTCCCAAGCTTTGCAGGTAGTGAGCTAATTTGTTGGCGCGTCGGTTTAATTCCCTATATGTGAGTTGTTCCCCTTCAAATACCAGTGCCACCGCATCAGGTGTTAGAGCCACCTGCTCTTCAAATAACTGATGGATACACTTATCCTGGGGATAGTCTGTTGTGGTATTATTCCACTCAATTAATAGCTGGTGGCGCTCTCGTTGTGTCAGCAGGGGCAATTCTGAAATCGGCTGAATAGGATTGGCTGCGATCGCTTCCAGTAAAGTCTGGAAATGTCCGGCCATCCGAGCGATGGTTGCCGCATCAAACAGGTCGCTATTGTATTCCCATCCTCCTACCAATCCATCAACAGTATTCTCCATTGATAGGGTCAAATCAAACTTGGTCGTTTCCGTTTCAAAAGAAAACTCATTTACAGTTAAGTCAGGCAGCTTCATTGAAGGCACACTCTTCTCGTCGAGCGCAAACATCACCTGAAACAGGGGCGTATAGCTTAAGGAACGCTCTGGTTGCAATGCCTCTACTAGCTGCTCGAAGGGCAGGTCTTGATGCGCGTAAGCCCCGATCGCTACTTCCCGCACTCGACGAAGCAACTGTTCAAAACTCGGATTTGCTGATAAATCAGTCCGTAGTGCTAAAGTATTGACAAAAAAGCCAATTAGCCCTTCGATTTCCTGTCGATTGCGGTTAGCCACAGGCGTACCCACTACGATGTCAGAGGAGCCTGTATAGCGGTAGAGCAAGGTCACAAACGCTGCATATAGCGTCATAAATCGAGTGACTCCCGCTCGCTTGCTCAACTCGGCAAGTGCTTGGCTCAACTCAAGAGAAAGGGTGAAGGATTGATACGCTCCGCGATAACTTTGAACCACTTTTCGGGGTCGGTCGGTGGGTAATTCTAATAAAGCCGGAGCGCCCAATAGTTGTTGCTTCCAATAGTTAAGCTGCGTTTCAAGTAGCTCTGGAGTTAACCAATAACGCTGCCAAACCGCAAAGTCAGCATATTGTACAGATAATTCTGGTAAAAGTTTTGGCTTACCATTACATTTGGCTTCATAGAGTGCGGCTAACTCTCCGTAGAATACGCCTGTTGACCACCCATCAAAAATAATATGGTGTACTGTTAGCAAAAAGACGTACTCTGTCTCGTCAAGCTGTAGCAACTTTGCTCGCACTAAAGGCTCTCGCTCTAGGTCAAAAGGTCGCTGTGCCTCCGTCGTTGCTAATCGTTGCACCTCTACTTCTCGCTCACAAAAAGGCAGGTTTTGTAAGTCTACTTGAAGCAGTTTCAATTTCAGAGTTGAGGCGATAACCTGAACGGGTTGCCCCGACACTTTTGTGAAGTTTGTGCGTAAAACTTCATGACGGCAGATAATTTCGTTGAGGCTGGACTCTATTGCCGCTATATTGAGCTGACCGCTAAGACGTAACGCGATTGGGATATTGTAGAAAGCACTGTTTGGCTGTAATTGGTCAAGGAACCACAACCTAGCTTGAGCAAAGGATAATGGAATATTGCCTGACCGTGGAATCGGTAATAGCGGTTGAGCTTGTATAGATTGCCCGCTATGAAGCGAATTCTCAACGTGTTCAGCGAGGGAGGCGACAGTGGGAGCTTCAAACAAACTGCGTAATGGTAATTCGACGGACATTGTATCGCGCACTCTAGAGATAATTTGAGCCGCTAGTAAGGAATGTCCACCGAGTTCAAAGAAATTATCGTGAACGCCCACTTGTTCAATACCCAGGACACAAGCCCAGATGTTGGCTAGCATTTCCTCAATAGGAGTGCGAGGGGCGACAAAAGTGAGTGAGAGTTCGGGTCGTAATTCGGGTTCTGGTAGGGCGCGACGGTCTACTTTACCATTGGGTGTCAGCGGCAAGGACTCCAAAGTCACAAAAGTATTTGGCACCATGTACTCCGGCAGTTGCTCTTTTAAGAAACGGCGCAGGTCACTATTTGTAGGTGCTGGCTCCTGATGCGGGACAAGATAAGCTACTAATTGCTTGTCGCCTGTAGCGTTTTCTCTAGCAATAACCGCAGTCTCTCTCACACCGGGATGCTGGGTGAGTACCGCTTCAATTTCTCCCAGTTCGATGCGGAAGCCGCGTATTTTTACTTGGTTGTCGATACGACCGAGAAATTCAATGTTACCGTCTGGTAAATAACGGGCTAAGTCACCTGTTTTGTAAAGGTGCGAACCCGGTTCATCGTTAAAGGGGTTGGGGATGAATTTTTCATCAGTTAAATCGGGACGGTTCAAGTAGCCTCTGGCTAGTCCATCACCACCAATGTATATTTCTCCGGAAACACCGATCGGAACAGGTTGCAACTGAGTATCTAATAAATAAACCTGTGTATTGGCGATGGGACGACCGATCGGAATACTTGTAGCTTCTTCCGGAACATCTTCTACCAAATACCAGGTAGTAAATGTTGTGTTTTCGGTCGGTCCATAAACGTGAAGCAATCGCTGAGGTGAACCCTTCTTGAGTACCTCTTTGACCCCTGAAGGCTCAACAACTTCTCCTCCAAATAGAAGGTGTCGCACTGATTGAAAAACTGAGGGTACTTCTCTTGCTAGTAAATTGAATAAGGCAGTAGTCAAAAATAATACGGTGATGCCTTGCGAGTGGATTTGAGCAGCAAACTCATCAGGAGAAAGTGCTACATCTTTGGTGATAACAACGAGTTTTGCACCGTTAAGTAAGGCTCCCCAAATCTCAAATGTAGCCGCATCGAATGAGAAGTTTGAGGCAAAAGCAACTACATCTTTTGATTGGAAGTTGATGTAGTTTGTATCAAGTACCAAACGGTTTACTGCTCGGTGAGGAACAGTAACTCCTTTGGGTTTCCCTGTTGACCCAGAGGTGTAAATTACATAAGCCAAGTTCTCCGGCGATACGCTATTGAGAGGAGAAAATTCACTTTCCTTAGAGATTTCTTCCCAATCAGAATCTAAACAAGTTACTTGCGCTTGATGCTCTGGTAACGAGGCAACCAGTTTTTGTTGAGTCAGTAAAACTGGCAGCCGTGAATCATCGAGCATATAAGCGATGCGCTCTCCCGGATAGGCGGGGTCTATAGGGACGTAAGCACCACCCGCTTTGAGAATGCCCAAGATTCCTACAATCATGTCAAAGGAACGCTCGACGCAGATACCCACCAAAACTTCTGGCTCTACACCCAGTGTTTGGAGGTAATGTGCTAGCTGATTTGCCCTGGCGTTTAACTCTCGATAGGTCAGTTGTTCCCCTTCAAATATCAGTGCCACCGCATCAGGTGTTAGAGCCACCTGCTCTTCAAATAACTGATGGATACACTTATCCTGGGGATAGTCTGTTGTGGTATTATTCCACTCGACTAATAGCTGGTGGCGCTCTTGTTGTGTCAGCAGGGGCAATTGTGAAATCGGCTGAATAGGATTGGCTGCGAGCGCTTCCAGTAAAGTCTGGAAATGTCCGGCCATCCGAGCGATCGTGACCTCATCAAACAGGTCAGTATTGTATTCCCATACTCCTACCAATCCATCAACAGTACTCTCCATTGATAGGGTTAAATCAAACTTGGCTGTGCCGATTTCTACTGGATAAGAACTTACCGCTAACTCAGGCAGTTCCACAGCAGGCACTAAAGCGTCGTCAAGGGCAAACATCACCTGAAACAAAGGCGTGTAGCTTAAATCTCGCGTTGGTTGCAATGCCTCTACCAACTGCTCAAATGGCAGGTCTTGATGGGCGTAAGCTCCGAGCGCCACTTCCTTCACTCTGCCAAGTAACTGCTCAAAACTGGGGTTGCCCGATAGGTCGGTACGCAGCACTAAGGTATTGACAAAAAAGCCAATTAGCCCTTCAATTTCCCGTCGGTTGCGGTTGGCGACAGGCGTTCCTACTACGATGTCATCTTGCCCTGAGTATCGGTAGAGCAATGTCCCAAACGCTGCATATAGCGTCATAAACAGAGTGACTCCCGCCCGCTTGCTTAAAGCTGTAAGTTCCGCACTCAATTCAAGAGAAAGGGCTGTATAGTAATATCCTCCCCGGAAGGTTTGAACAGCAGGTCGCGGTCGGTCGGTCGGCAATTCTAATAAAGCCGGAGCGTCTAATAGTTGTTCCTTCCAGTAGTCAAGCTGGGGAACTAGTATTTCTCCTTGCAACCACTGCCGCTGCCAAACCGCAAAGTCGGCATATTGTACTGGTAACTCTGGTAAACTTGGAGGCGCTCCTGTGCAGAAGGCTTTGTAAAGTTCAGTTAATTCCCTCACGAATACGCCCAGCGACCAACCATCAGAAATAATGTGGTGCATGGTGAGCAGTAAGACGTAATCTGTTTCACCTAGCTGTAGTACCGTACCTCGGAGTAAAGGCTCTCGTTCCAGGTTAAAAGGTCGATTCGCTTCTTCATTTGCCAATCGTTGCGCCTCGATTTCTCGCTCGCTTTCTCTTAGATGAAGTAAGTCCACAACAAGCAGTTTCAAATTCTTTGTTGAGGCAATAACTTGAACGGGTTGACCTTCTTGGGTTACAAAGTTGGTGCGTAAGGCTTCATGCCGCTGGATAATTGTATTGATGCTGCTCTGTAGCGCCGCTATATTGAGCTGACCGCTAAGACGCAAAGCAAGCGGGATGTTGTAGAAGGCACTGTTTGGTTGTAACCGATCGAGGAACCACAACCTTGCTTGAGCGAAGGATAATGGGATGGACTCTGACCTGGGAATCGGTAATAGAGGTTGAGCTTGTACAGATTGTCCGTTCTTGAGCGAATTCTCAACCCGCTCGGCTAATTCGGCAATCGTGGGAGCTTCAAACAAACTGCGTAATGGTAATTCGATGGATATCGTATCGCGCACCCTCGAAATTACTTGGGTGGCTAATAAGGAATGTCCGCCCAAGGTAAAGAAATTGTCATGAACGCCTACAGAGTCAATTAAGAGGATGTTACCCCAAATGCTAGCTAGCATTTCCTCAATTGGAGTTCGAGGAGCGACAAAAGACTCTTCCAGTTCTTTGGGCAAATCAGGGGCGGGTAAGGCGCGACGGTCTACTTTACCATTAGGTGTCAGGGGCAGTGCCTCCAGCACAACAAAAGCACTTGGCACCATGTACTCCGGCAATTGCTCTTTTAAGAAGCGGCGCAGGTCACTAATTGTGGGTACTCTTTCCTGATGCGGCACAATATAAGCGACTAATTGGTTGTCACCTGCACTGTTAACTCTTGCAATAACCGAAGTCTCTCTCACACCGGGATGCTGGGTGAGTACCGCTTCAATTTCTCCCAGTTCGATGCGGAAGCCGCGAACTTTCACTTGATTGTCAATGCGACCCAAAAACTCGATGTTACCGTCTGGTAAATAACGAGCCTTATCTCCAGTTTTATACAGGTGAGAACCTAACTCATTGCTAAAGGGATTGGGAATAAATTTCTCAGCCGTCAAATCGGGACGGTTAAGATATCCTCGTGCTAATCCGACGCTGGCAATGTGCAGTTCCCCAGGAACGCCTATAGGAACGGGTTGGAGATGGCGATCGAGAATATAAACAAGAGTGTTATCAATCGGACGACCAATCGGTAGCACGTCCATGCCTTCAAAGCCTTGTGCAACCGTAGCGCAGATAGTGGATTCAGTTGGCCCGTAAGCATTAAAGAACCGCCGTCCCTTTGCCCATTGAGCGACCAAAGAAGTCGGACATGGCTCTCCTGCGACGATGATATTTTGCAATGCTGGCAACTCCTCATTCGGCAGAGCAGCAAGTGCTGATGGCACAAGAGTAAGATGGGTAATCGAGTGCTGTTGCAATAGTCGCACTAAAGGTTGTCCGGGTTGCAGCGACTGGAGCGTTCCCAGACAAAGCCGCGCCCCCGAACACAGAGCCATGACAATTTCCCAGATAGAGGCATCAAAACTGAATGTTGCTAACTGGAGAACGCGACTATCGGGCTGCACGTCAAACAGCTTGATTTGTGCCTGCGCTAGGTTACACAATCCTCGGTGAGCAATGAGAACTCCTTTGGGCTTTCCGGTTGAGCCGGAAGTGTAAATCACATAAGCTAAGTTCTCTGGTGTCACATCACTTTGGGGAGAAAGTTCGGGCATCACAGAGATTTCTTGCCAATCACAATCCAAGCTGACTACCCGTGCTTGATGCTTTGGTAACGAGGCGACCAGTTTTTGTTGAGTCAATAGAACTGGTAGCCGCGAATCATCGAGCATATAAGCGATGCGATCAGTTGGATAGGCTGGATCAATAGGGACGTAAGCACCACCCGCTTTGAGGATGCCCAACAGTCCTACAATCATTTCAAAGGAACGCTCAACGCAGATGCCCACTAAAACTTCTGCCCCGACTCCCAAGCTTTGCAGGTAGTGAGCCAACTGGTTGGCTCTTGCATTCAATTCTCGATAAGTCAGTTGTTCCCCTTCAAATACCACTGCCACCGCATCAGGTGTTAGAGCCACCTGCTCTTCAAATAACTGATGGATACACTTATCCTGGGGATAGTCTGTTGTGGTATTATTCCACTCGATTAATAGCTGCTGTCGCTCGGCTTCTGTCAGCAGTGGCAATTGTGAAATCGGCTGAATAGGATTGGCTACGATTCCCTCCAGCAAAGTCTGGAAATGACCTGTCATCCGAGCGATCGTGGCATCATCAAACAAGTCGGTATTGTATTCCCATTCTCCAATTAGTCCCGATGAAGTCTTCTCTATAAACAAAGCCAAATCAAAGTGTGTTATGCCAGTTTCTACTGCTAATGGACTTACCCTTAAGCCTTCCATTTGGATTTCGGGTAATTCATCGAGCAGCATGAACATCACCTGGAACAGTGGTGTGTGACTCAAAGAGCGTTCTGGCTGCAATATCTCTACTAATTTCTCAAACGGTAGCTCTCGATGAGCGTATGCTCCGAGCGTTACTTTTCGCACCCTAGACAGTAAATCCTCAAAGCTTGCGTTTCCTGCCAAACAAGTGCGTAATACTAGCGTATTAACAAAATATCCAATCAAATCCTTAAATTCGGAGCGATCGCGATTCGCAATGGGCGAACCGACTACAATATCATTTTGCCCTGTATAACGGTAAAGTAATGTTTGAAACGCGGCTAAGAGTGTCATAAAAAGAGTCACTTTTTGCCGCCGACTTAAACCGATCAGAGCCTCGGTGAGCGGCTTGGAAATGACAAATCTATAATGTTTTCCTTGAAAGGTTTGTGTGACTCCTCGTACTCGGTCAGTGGGTAGTTCTAATAGAGGAGGTGCATCTAATAGTTGTTGTTGCCAATAAGTTTGTAGGGAATCTAATGCCTCACCCGTCAAATACTGCTTCTGCCAAACCGCAAAGTCTGGATACTCAGCCGGGAGTGGAGGTAGTTCTTGGGATAAGTCATTGTAGAAAGCTGCTAACTCCCGCCACATGATGCCTAATGACCAACCATCCCAGACAATGTGGTGAGTTCTCAGCAAGAATATATGTTCTGTGTCTGTTAGCTTAAGTACAGTCGCTTGGATTAAGGGGTCGCTAACTAAGTTAAAGGGTTTTTGGGCTTGTTCCGTTGTTAATCGCTGAACTTCTATTTCTCTGTCACTAGCAGGTAGATTGCTTAAATCTATGACTGGCACTGTCAAAATCAAGCTTTCAGCAATGACCTGAACGGGCTGCCCGTCAACCGTCGCAAAGTTGGTTCGTAAAGCTGCATGGCGAGCGACGATCTTGTTCAGGCTTTGCTCTAGTGCAACGATGTTCAGTACGCCCAAGAATCGTAGAGCGAATAGTTCGTTGTAAGAAACGTTATTTGGGTCTAACTGGCTCAAAAACCACAGTTGTTCTTGAGGAAAAGACAGAGGTATCTCCCGTTGTTCTAAGACGGGTACAATTGTTAGTTCAGTATCGTTCGTGCTTGTATTGCTTTGGGACAGCAACGAAATAATTTTTGCTTTATGTAATACCAGTAAATCCCGATCTTCTGATGTCATTACCCCCTTGGGAGCGCGAAAACGCAACGTATCACCCTCTAACCACAATTTGATACCGCGTTGGGCAAGTTCAGCTAAAAATTGATTGAGATTCATAGAGCGCCTTCCTCCATCTCATAGGAACGGAGTACGCCACGTCTGCGGACATCCAGTGTCGCGCAATGGAAAGAACCTAAGAAAGGATAGTAACTCTCAAACTCACAAGGAATAGGTTTAAACCCCCAGTCTTTCAATGCTGCGATCGTGGATTCCTGTGATTTCTCCACAATAACTCGCTCTTCGTCGAGACTGAGTACGTTCATATTGACCCACTGACTGATTACTTTTGTGTCATACAGTGTCATCGGCGTTCGGTTCGGTTTAGGCGCGAGTAGGATATCCCAAGATTTGAAATAGTCAGGCAGATTATCAACATCTATGAACAGGGGATTTACTAACACCTTTCCTGGAGCGAGAGGAACTAAGGTAGTGTCAATATGCAAGGCTTGTGGGCAGAGTGACTGAACCTCGTGAACTCGATATTCATCGCCCAGATGTCGCCGCACCCATTCAATCCCAAGGCTATTGGTGACATGACTCTTCTGGACAAAAATATCCCGTCCAAAGCGTACAAAGTCGGCCGCATCAAACGTCGGCTCAAACTCAGTGATCACAAAGCGCATTTCCTCACCTGGAGCGGAAGTTTTGTAATCCGGGTCATACTGTGTATCGAGTAACTGTGGTTTGGGGGCAGCGACCCACTTGGCTCCTGCCTTTAAGTATTCCTTGAGTAGGGAGCGATAAGCCCACGACTCGAAATAACGAGTGCGATCGGCCATTGGAGCCTCAATAATTTCATTCCCAATGACCAAGAAAACGTCCCGTGGATTGGCTGCACAAAAGCCATTCATTACTTCCCAATCAGGTGTGCGGAAAGAGGCAGAGTAATCAACAACATCAGGGCGACGAACAATAACTCCTTCCGATTCAAGAATATGAGCAAATTCCTCGACGCACTTGCTAGCAGCCTGAACGAGCCACTCTGGATAAGGGAGCGGCTGTTTCTCTGTCCGCTTGGCTAAGCTGTCCATTTGTTTTTCTTGACCGGGAAGCACGGTAGCGCGATGGATGGTATGCCAGGAGGGAACCATCGCCCCATCGACAATGCCAACAATTACCTCTTCAAGTGGGTCCCATTCATTGTAAGAACACACTGGAGATGGATTAGTAACCGTGGCTGATTGATGGAATGACTTGGGGGAGGCGAACTCAGTTAATGTAGTTTTTTCTAAAAGTGATCGCTCTTTGTGTGGCTGCTCAGTGCGTAAAAGTTCTAGCTGTTGAGACATTAATTGAAGTTGCTGCGAGATAATTCTTTCTACATTCGTCTCAGGTTCTACGTTCTCATTGGGTCTATTCATTGCTTTACTTTTGGGGACTGATACAGCAGCATTCAAGCTTTTTGTTTGAGCGAACAGCTGGGGCGATTTACCAGACTCTGTAGCAGGCTTTGGGGTTACGCTGCTCAACTCTAACTCAGGCTGTTGCGAGATTTTGTACTCTTGTTTTGAGGATAAATTTTGCTCGATGTAGGTAGCTAGAGCGTCGATGGTTTCTAATTCTTCAAAAAACTGTTGGGCTTCGACCTGAACTCCCCAAGTGGTTTCAATCCTTCGCATCGCTTCTAAAATAAGGAGTGAATCAATTCCTAGTTCTAAAAAAGTGGCAGCGGCATCTATTTCATCGCTCTCTATTTGAAGCAACTTCGCTACCAAAGAACGTAAGGTTGAGCGAATGCTATCTGAGGGTGTAGTTTTTAATCCGGTATCTCTGTGTTTAGTTGGGGAATTAATATCCATTTTTAGATTAGATATATTAGTTTCTGATGGATTTAGCTCAATCGTTTCACCATATTCATGTAGCGCCTGACGATCTACCTTGCCATTCGGTGTTAATGGCAGGGCATCTAACATCACGAACACTCCTGGAATCATGTGAACGGGCAGTTTCTCTTTGAGAAAACTCCGCAGGTCGTTGCGAGAAATCACCCCGGAGTCCCTGGGGACAATGTAGGCTGCCAGATATTTGCGGTCTGAAACATCTTGTCGCGCCACGACCACAGTTTCTAAAACTGCTGGGTGTTGAGACAACACTGCCTCAATTTCGCCGAGTTCGATACGGAATCCGCGAATTTTTACCTGATTGTCAATGCGACCAAGATATTCGATATTGCCATCTGGGAGATAACGAGCTAAGTCTCCTGTTTTGTAGAGGCGAGAACCAGATTCATCGCTAAAGGGATTAGGGATGAACTTTTGCTCGGTTAAATCGGGACGGTTAAGATAACCTCGGGCTAAACCAACACCGCCGATATGGAGTTCTCCCGGAACGCCTATCGGTACGGGTTGGTTCTCAGTATCGAGAATATAGATTTTGGTGTTGGCAATGGGGTGTCCGATGGAGGGCTTTTGGCTTGCGTCACTGCAAAGAGCGACGGTGGCCCAAACAGTGGCTTCTGTTGGCCCATAGGCATTGAAGAACCGACGCCCTGGTGCCCAACGCGCCACGAGGTTGGTGTTGCAAGCTTCCCCAGTAGCGATAATTGTCTGCAATGCCGGAAACTCTTCGGCAGGTAGCACCGCCAAAACTGTTGGTGGTAAGGCAACAGTCGTGATGGCACAGCTCTTGCACAGCTCAATCAAAGCAGACCCCGGCATTAAAGAACTCTGCTTCGCCAGTACCAGTGTCGCTCCCGACACCAGAGCCATGACAACCTCCCCAACCGAAACATCAAAACTAAAGGAGGCAAACTGAAGAATGCGGCTCTTTGGCTGCACGTCGAATAGCTGAATCGTTGATATGGCTAGGTTGCATATCCCAGAGTGCGCCAATAAGACGCCCTTCGGTTTTCCTGTAGACCCTGATGTGTAGATGACATAGGCCAGGTTATCGGGGGTGACACAGCTGCTAGGGTTCTCCTTGCTATAGAAATCAATTTCTTTCCAGTCCGAGTCCAAACAAACGACCCGTGCAGAGTGTGGGGGAAGTTTCTCGATTAGCTTCGACTGAGTGAGCAGCACTGGTACAGAAGAATCTTCCAGCATGAAGCCCAGCCGTTCAAAGGGATAAGCTGGATCGAGGGGAACGTATGCACCACCCGCTTTGAGGATACCCAAGAGTCCCACTATCATTTCTAGAGAGCGTTCTACGCAGATACCTACTAGCACTTCTGGCCCAACGCCCAGCGCTTGGAGGTAGTGTGCTAGCTGATTTGCCCTTGCGTTCAGTTCTCGATAGGTCAGTTGTTCCCCTTCAAAGACCACTGCTACCGCTTCTGGGGTTCGTTCAACAGTCGCTTCAAAGAGTTCATGAATACACTTATCTTGAGGGTAATCACTAGTCGTTTCATTCCATTCGACTAATAACTTATGTTTTTCTGTATCTGTCAAAAGCTGTTCACCGTCAAGTTGCTGTTGTGAATTGGCAATCTGGATTTGTGAATTGTTAAAATATTCAATCATTGAATTTAGTTCAGTTGGGTTTTACAGATAACCTTTAAGATTTGAATCAAATTCGTAGGTCAACCACTAACAACAAGACACCTTTATCTATCACAAACAAAAGCCCTGATAATAATTTTTAACAGTAGTTATTTGACTGGGGTTTCATCTGGATTTAAAAACGTAGATAAAGGTTGAGAAAAAATGCCACAGTTGACATTCACTTCTAGAACAAAGAGTTCTTGAGCTACTTTATCCATCCTGATATCAATTCGCCCATAGGGAATTTACTGATATCACGCTTCACGAGCTAAAAATTATCCGTAATCTCGCTGAGACGTGCGCTCGCGCACCCTCTGCACAGTGTGGTAGTAATTCAGTAGAAGTCCCTTGTAGCGTTAATCCCTGATTACAACCGTATCGTTCAGAAGTTATGGAAGGAAAGTTAATTGCTTCAAAAAGTTTTGAGACTGCATCTTATCTCTATGATGCTTCCTCTCCCCCGCCCTTGTCAGTCGGAGAAGTCGGATTATAAAGTCGGAAAAGTCGGATGTTGCATAAACTATCGAGTTAAGGTTGCACGAATATCGGCAAAAAAATAGTGGGTCGGGCGATATCAAAACTTCTGTTATAGTAGCCTGATATCTATAACTTCCCAACTTTTCCTTCAAAAGTCGTTGACCACTTAAGCAAAGACAATCAACTCCATATAAATTTTGCTCAACATTTAATTTGCTCTCAAATTCAAAGTGAGCATTTTTTTTCAAACTCTAATTATGAGTTGGTCATCTACGCTACTAATCTAACATCTTTCTTAAGGAGGATGTCAATAAAACGACACCAGTAATACGTAAATTTTCCGTGAATTATATTTTTGAACAGAGAATAAAGTGAATTTCTAACCCCAATCGCGATTACTGGGCCGGCGCTCTAGAAGTCTTCAAAACTTTAAGGAGTCGGAAGCATTAGGCTATACGAAACTTAGACGATTGAAGAACCTGCGTCTATGCGAGAGCGCAGAGTCCTCAGTAAGACTCGACAAGCAAGGCTGCACTGCTATCAATATCTTTGGTAACTTCCACCACCGCCCTCTTTCCACAACCACAAGGAAGACGGCGCTTCAAAAACTTCCAGCCTCGGATTGTCTGGTAAGGGACAAGCCGCTCCGGTGTAGTCAATATCCGTCGATTTTCTGACGACCTCAAACAGTTGTTCTAAGATAAAACCCAATAACTCAGAATCAGGATATCTGCTCCACGGGCAGTACCAAAACCATGAGTAGCCAAACGGCACAGTAACGGCTGAACTAGAGGCTGTAAAAATGAGTTGCAAGCTGGCTGTTTTGGGAAACGCCGAGGTATCTGGCTCTAAAATGCCAGTTAGCGTCGGGGTTTGCACGCCTAGATGGTGCAACTCGCTAGTTATACGTTCCCAATAGGCGGTTGGCTCTACGCCACCAAGACTGGTTAGTGGAACGCTCCATCTGGGGTCGAACGGCGATCGCAACAGCAGAAAATTATTCAGGAACCGGACTAATAACTTAGCTGAACTAATCCGATACCCAGCTTCTGTCAGGGATGCACAGTGGTCTATGAACTTTAACTCCATAGCATCCTGCTCTTGATAATGCGGAAACGTTCCTCCCTTGTTGATTGTGGCACATCCAGACACGGGTGTTTAAATCTGAGAATGTCAGCCAAAATCCCAGCTTGGTTAGCTTCAGCCCAATAGGCAAACAGCTCTTCATTATTGGGATCGCATTGCAACCAATAGGCGCACATATCCATCGCTGCTTCCTGGCTGCGACAGCGGACGGCTTCAACAAAATTATCTTTGGGATTACATCGGCAGGCAAAACACTCTTGCGGGGGCTGCTGTTCTATACCGGGCTGCTTTAGCCCTAATCCTTGCGCGTCTTTCCGGGAGGAGCCATTGCGAGATTCTCCCGGTGGCATTGGTCGATCGTCGGGTGGATCTTTAGGGATGTAACTACTGGCTGGTTTGGATTTTTTAATAATGGCCATAGCGGTAATAGTTCAAAAGCGATCGCGTCAGTCGCCTTGCCCCAGTTCGCGTACCGGGACTACGCTGACTAACCCCGATCGGTATAAAAAAATAAAGCGTCTTGCTGAACAACAAGATATAACGTTACAAACTTTAATCTGAATATTGACGAGACGCCAGATTCCGCTAGAGCGGAATTTGATACGTGCAAGCGGGTGCGTGTCCTGTTAACAGGACAAGGACAAGAATTGTCAGCAGCAGTCAGTCGTAAAGTCACAGCCGTTGAAAATTAAACCACCTTGGTTCAAGTACTTTAAAGATTTTGCCATTGAAAAAAGAATTAGTAGAAGATTCACCTCTAACCTAAGGCAGACACAACCTCCTGAGTGATAACTGAAAGGATGCTCTGCTAAGCTAATTTTTTTCTCTAACTTATGAGTTACTCCCTACGATTGAGTGAAGCGATCGCTCCTTTAAAGACATACTGGAAAAACAGATAACGCTTTGATAAGGACAACAAAAACACCAACGGTAGAGCATCGCAAAGAATTAGTGCAGTCCATCTACACCATTATCCTTTTTACTTAACAGCTAACAATTCTCATGGCAAGGAAAAATCAGCAAGATAATGATTCAAATCCTCAAGTTTCGTATTTAGTCAAAGAATACGAATCTTTAGCTCTTCAACGGCTCCAACTGCAACAACAGCTAGACACCTGCAATGAAGGAATAAAAGTAATGGTCAAGATAGATAAAGAACTGGGCAAAGCCATAGAAACATCCAAAAAAGGAGTGACTAAAGTCCTAGAGCTGGCAGCTAGCAGCAATCCTGATTCCCTAGAGATTGTCAAACAGCAATTGTTTGAGGAATTAGAAGCGCTATTCAAGCCATACCAGAAACCTCACCCCCACTCCGAAGCTGACTATGAAGACTCTAGCGAGACGACCCAACCCACAAACGAAGAATCACACTCTACTGACTTTAACTCTCCAGAAGACCTAATCACAACGGGCAGCAACGAATCGACAAACGGTCAAGGAAAAATGCTCCTCACCGTCTAATTTATTAAAAGCCAACATTGCCGAAATAAAGCACTCCAAGCCTTTCTCCCGTTAGCTATCTCCCTACATCCATCAATCTTCCAACAACTTTCCATACCGCAGCCTTTACAAGTAGGGTGCGGTTTTTACTATAGTTTTTACCCCCACTTTTTCACTAGACGAAGCGAATGATCGCTTCTAGCCAATGCCTCTCGATTTTCACTTCCAAGCGCTAACGCGCGATCTGCCGTAGGCGGCAGCGCTGACGCTCTTGAGCGTCGCTACCGCAACGCTTTCGCTATCGCAAATCTAACAGTCTTGATGACGAGGGCTTGCTCCTGAGTACATCATTCAGGAAACTCTAGCTCAGTTGTACAAATATGTAACATTTATATATACTCTAATAACAAGATAATTTTTCCCTCACACTAGAGAGTTCTGTCCTCAAAGTAAGGAAGGTTGTGCGACTAAAAGTTCAATTAATTCGCAGCGAAGATAATTCACCTGTTGAGGCATATATAGTTGAATTAACTCAAAAGCACATCGATGATTACGAGAATCTTTGGCGCGAGTCGTTACGGACGTTCCAGACAGAAGATAAGTTTTGGGACTGGGTATTTAAACTTGATTTTATTACAAGGCAAGAGAACCATTCTGGCTATGCTATTGAATGTTTCGATCTCACTCAAGGGCTGATGATGGTAGAGACACAGTTGCATGGTTCCCGCGATTTAATCGGTAAACGTTTAGTATATATTGAAGCCCTAACATCGGCTCCTTGGAACCGTAAAGAAATCCAAAATCCACCGCGATTTAAAGGTGTAGGTTCGGCTCTACTCAGGTATGCAAGACTACTCAGTGTCGAATTGGGATATGAAGGAAGAGTAGGACTGCACTCATTACAGGGTGCCGAGCGGTTCTATGAAAACCAAGGGATGTTTAACTACGGTGCGGAAGAAGACTATGACAATTTGACATACTTTGAATACGGAGCCTTGCGGCAACGATAACAATAAAGGGGGTAGCGGTAGCAATCATGAGTCAACAGCAGGAAAATAATCGCGAGTCGGTTGGGGACATCGTCAATATAGTCAATATAACAGAGGCAATAGATTTGCTATTTGCTCCGGAATCACTGCTAATCGCAACTCGCCTCGAAGACGAAGCTGACTGCAATGTGGCAGCGGGACTCGATTGGGGGTCGAATTTGAGAAAGTTTATACAAAACCCCACTCTACTGGGTCGTCTGACTCAGTTGCGCGTCTCGCTTAATCGTGAAGTACGTCTGCTCTTAGAGGAATGGAACCTGGGGGTTGGTACCAACAGCGCTCTCACCAGTGCAAGGGCGAGATTGATAGAGCGGTTGCAAACCCCTACACCCGATGCGATCAATGTACTTCAAGGGATTTTAAGGCAGGACGAATTGTACAAAGATGAGTTTATCTCCGACCACAATACATTGCGATCGCTCCTTACAGTGTTATTAACCGAAAGTGATTGGGAGATGATTGCCAATAGTGCAGCCAATTCCATACGAATGCAAGTAATGCATCGTGGTGATCCTGCCAAAATTTCAGCCTGAGAGCAAGTAATTTAACTGCCAATGCAGGTTCGAGTCAGTCGGGATGTAGTAGAACACTTACGCAGCAGAAGATGAATCCGGAATTGGCTGACCCCAAAAGGTAGTAGGCGGGGGAGCGTAGATGCTCTCGTCCAGTTTTGAGGCTGGAGTCGCGACTCCTTTGGCAATATTCTCAATTTTGAGGATGCAATCGGTATCGCGGAGGAACAAGAGCGTAATACGAGAGCGAGCCTCCAACAGCTCTTCAACACCGAGGCAAAACGGCGAAATTCCCTCTTGAAACTAGGGTTTTAGAAGGAAAATAGTATTCTGTGGCTGATCGAGGAATCCGCAAGGGAACTCAAAGCCAATTCTTAAGAGCAGCGAGTCATTATTGCAGCCAGGGAATGAACCCGCCGCTACTTGTGGTCCCGCGCCCCGGTTGCACTCATTTAACGCTATTGGGCGTTAGATTCATCTACTTCCGGGAGGTTCTTTGACCGGACACCCTCTCCCAGACTCGTCGCACGGGTACGTGCGCGGAGCAACGCTTACGGATTTCTCCTACAGCATTCTGGTTGTGAACATCTGGCACGAAGCGCGATCGCCCGACTCTTGTTAAAATCCAGTTGGCTGGATTTTAACAACGAATTAGATTGACCTAAATTAGGTTATCAATCGCTGTAGGTAGTTCACTTTCTAGCGGCTGACGGTCAATATATCCAGGATCGCGAATTGTCTTTTCCTATTCGATATATTCCCAATTCTCCGTTGAACGTAACCATCAATTTGTCAAGATAGTTTCAAGAACCGCCGCGTGTTGTAGATGAACCAACCCTCATATTCAGACTTAGTTATGGGCGGACAAACGCCCAACCTGAGAGCCTCCTTAGTTTTAGGGGGAATTGACGGAATTAAAAAACAACTTGCAAGCAATTAAGACCAAAGAGAGCGATTGCTATGTAATAGTGTAAAAAGCACGTCATGGAATAAGCGGCTAACGCCTTCATAGATGATGAAAAAACGTCGCAATCATCTTAAAATTATGGCAACTTTCACAGCGTATGACCCAAACCATCAGCCCGTAGCAAATTTTGACTATGGCATCGTCTCCTTAATAAATGCCGTGCTAAATCGCGAAGACTACGACGGCAAGCCCATGTATCTAGAGCCAAAAGAATTGCCAGCGCTCAAATCATTACTCGATCGCGTAAATATCGGTTTCAACACGTCTGAAATCGTAAAACCTTCGACAGAACATTCTTGGTATCACTGGTCGTACCAAATCCAGCCGGGAGAAAGCCACTTCAGAAGCTCCAAAAATGTCGCGCTGACGATCCTCGAAGACTAACTCTTATCAATTCTACTTTCATGCGGTGAGTTAAGGCATTCTCTCTTGATAGAGAATGCCTTATATGCTGAGGGTAGTGCTGTTGTTAAAATCCAGCCGACTGGATTTTAACAACGTGATGAATAAAGTCAAAATACGTTATGTCCTGTTACCAGGACACGAGGTTTTCATAGAACACTGTTGCAGTTGAATTATGGTTGATAAAACCGATACGCATTGACATGAAGAATTACGACTTTCAGAAGGGGTTGAGCGGGGGTTCTCGCTCAATTTTTCTTGTGTTATGACGCATAAAGATTGCTATTTATCATGCTAGAAGAATCAGTAGAAGCCCTGGCACCAGCTCATGAACCAGCTCATGAACCAGCTCATGAAGTGGAAAACGTGCCAGTAATCAACAATCCAGTAGCAGTGGTATTAGAACCAGTGCAGGCTCCCCCTACTGTAACGCCCTCATCGTATGAACAGGCACTTACGGTAATCAACGGACTCACCAAAGTACAACTAAGAAAGCTGTGCAAGCCGTTAGGAATTCAGCAAAAACGAAACGGTGTAGAACTGACCAAAGAGCTGATGGCAGCGACTATTAAGAAAGTCCTCAAATCCAACGAGCAATTAGTCATTCCTACAATTGCCCAAAAGTTAGATATTGAAATTGCAGTGGCAAAAGAAGAAAGCATTGAATCAATTGCCTCTGCCTAATTAAAGGATGCGATCTACGCTCTTCGCTGCACAGCCACGCAGATCGCGTCCTAACGTTTGTCGATATTACTGTATTTCGATCAAGTTGATAATAAATTTTTTCACGATTCAGCGCAAGTCCCAATTCCTGTAACAAAGAGATGCGTATCTTACCTGAATAAATTCTAAATGTGTTGGACTACAAATTTAACACCATAACAGATCTCGTGCTTGCCGAATGCGACGACCCAACTCCCTGTAAAACTCCCGATTTTCAGCCATGTGGTACCGCTCAGAGCGCTCGCGTTTCTCAAAACAATTCTATCTCTCAATGTCATTAATACAAACTGTTATTAATAATGACTAAACAATTTTTTTAGATTTTAATAGTGTCTTTCCTCTATTGCTGTGGGTACACTAAATCTGAAAGCTTCGCATAAGGAAAATTTCGTGTTCCCTCTCCGCACTTATTTCGATGAACTCCTAAAGAATGTTCGCCCTCCTCAACACCGTATTGAAGCAGCCCAAGAACTCCCCCCGTTAGTGCGCGAGTACATTAAGCAAAGCAAGGAGTTTCCAACCGTTTACCCGCATACTCGCCTTGCAGGTTCCTACCCTCAGAAAATGGGTGCAGGTGATGTCAAAGATGTAGATACGCTGGTTCACGTCCCTGGCGATCCTGAGAAAAATGAGCCGGAAGCCAAGCAACTGATTCTGGACTTGAAAAACCTGCTGGATGGCTTGCCAGAATACCTGGAGGACGAAGGATATGCCGAAATTGATATCGAACGGGCACGGCGCTCCATCCATGTGTATTTCAAAAACAAAGATTTTCATCTGGATTTCGTTCCGTGCATTGCGCCCGATGGCTTCGAGGAGGTTATCTACGTGCCTGATCGCGGCTTCAATGAGTGGATTGCCTCACATCCGATCGGCTACATTAACCTGCTCAACGAGCTACAAAAAGAACATGACGGCAAAGTCAAGCCGCTCGGAATTCTCCTAAAGCATTTCCGCAATTACCAGATGAAAACCCGTAAGCCCAAGAGTTACTGGCTTGGTGCCCTACTGGTTTATCACATCCAATCCGGCAATTTGGACACATCGCAAGATCTTGGGGTGCTGTTCCACGATCTGCTCGATGCCATCTACTGCCAGTACGATCACTTGCTCTGGATAAGCAGTGATGCGACCCCCAATATCCCCGATCCTATGCTGGGACATAACGTTTCCTGGAATTGGGATCGCAGCCATTTTGAGACGTTCATGCGGCGCATTGATGACGGGCGACGATGGGCAACGAAGGCACTAGAAACGGATGATCGTGAAAAGGCGATCGCGTATTGGCAGAAGATTTTTGGCGAAGAATACTTCCCGTCAGAGGTTGAAACCGCAGCTTCCACACTCGCTAGTGCAGGATTTCCCGGAAAGTCTTACGTTAGCTCTACCGGATTGATTCTGCCGAGTCAGCCCGCTTCCGGTCTTTACACAGCAACTCAAGCGACTAAGTTTCATGGGGCTGAGTGAGTTTGAATATTCCCAACTGAGACCCACAATTAACCTGGCGCTCCAAAGTCTACATATCCTGCATCGGTTTCCAGGATTTACTTACAGACGAGAGCATGGAGTAGCGGTGTGGCGAGGGACGCTTCAGCCTCGTCCCCTCTCCCCAAAATATCGTGTGGCTGTGCGGTACAAACTCAGTTCCTATCCTAGCGTTAAAGTCATTTCTCCTGCTCTAGCGCCCAAAGCCCCGCACTTATGGAGCGATAGAACGCTCTGCCTGTACTACCCAAAGGAAAATCCTTGGCGACGCGATATGCTTATTGCTACAACCATCCTTCCCTGGACGGCATTATGGCTCTACTACTATGAACTATGGCTCGATACAGGAAAGTGGTTGGGTCCATCATCCCATGCGGCCGATCCTAACCTTCAAGGTGGGTATGCTAACCCTAATGAGGGCGATGAAAAAATTAGCTGAGTTGCGCTCGAACGTATGGCTGAAGATGATCGTTTAATTCCCTCTCTTCTGGAACCCCAGTCACGGGGTGGTGATATAGCGGAGGGTGGATTTTCTTTTCAAGATCACATTATCCTTGCCCGTATCCCTGTCTGGCTGGCTCAGGAAGGCTTCACAGCGATGGTGAAGGAAAGTATTGGCGATGTTGAAGCCAAATTTTTCGTTCCTAATCGTGGCTTCGTTAAAGACTTGATTGAAGTGAAGGATCATGTACTCCAACCCTCCGAGTTTTGGACTGAACTTAAACGATTTCAGAAAATAGATGCTGGCAGTCCAGAGACATACGGAAGTTTTACCCTCATTGGAACAGGGGCTTCCAAAGAACTGCAACCATTAATTAACGGGCTAAATCGGGTTCGCGGCTCTCAGGATTTTTACGAGGAGCAGGATGGTGTTAAAAGTAACTCTACACAGGAGTATGTTCGACTCGTTCAAACTAAGGGACGTACAGAGCAGGATGCTCTTTTTCTTTTGGAGAAGGTGACAGTTGAAACCGACTGGAATACTGCAAAACCTTATGGCGAAGCAGTGTTTAAGCAATCTTTAGCTGACCACCTTGAAGAATACGGAGATTTGTCAGCCAAAACTATCGATAATATCTACAACCACCTAGCGACATTCGTGCGGCACAAGAAAAATCGAACTATCACCCGTAAAGAGCTAGAGAAGGAATTACGAGAAAAAATTCCTTCCCATCAGCAACCAGCACTCCGCTCTATTCTGATTTACACAGCAATCTCACCAGAAGATAACCCAACTCATCCAGGGCTTCGCTTTGATTGGACGCCTTTTTCTGGTGGTGAAACTCGTGCGATCGCTCCATCTGAGCAGTGGGATCGACTACTGATTGAACTCCAAGACGCTCGGACGTGGATTGAGAATTACCGCAACACTAAGCGTATTAGGCTTTTGGGCAATCGGCGCGTGTCAGCTTGCCTAGCGATTGGCTCTGTATTTTCTGCCGTTCGGGGCTACGCCATTGAAATGGATTACCGTGGCGAGATTTGGGCAACCAACTCTCATCCGACCGCTGGAACTCCAGCCTATCCTTTGGCTTACCAAACTTTAGGGGATAAGGGCGATCGCCTCGTTGTTAGCATCAGTATCTATCGTAATATCCTGCCTGAGGTGAAAGCTAACTTGGAAAGGTTTGGATTGTTAGACGCGCCGTTACTTGATGTTCGAGGAGAACACCCCATTACCTCACCAGAGCAAGCCAATGTCGTTGTTGGGAGCGTGAAGAAGATCGTTGTTCAGAACTTGCTGTCCGCTGACAGTAGAACAATTCACCTGTTTTACGGTGGTCCTGCTCACCTTGCCCTTTTTCTGGGGCATCGGCTAGATGCAACAGCACCAATTGTTTGCTACGGATGGGTTGGCGGTAGTCAGTATTCTCGAACCTGCCAGTTATTTTCAGGACGCTGCACAACTCATTCAGTTTGATAGTAATTATGAAAGATTGTTGACTGATAGCTATCGCTTTCAAGCCGTCGAGCCTGACAGATTTTATCTACATTATTTTAAAAAAAATGCTTCTATTAATAACAAGGCTAGAAGGCTCTAATTACTCTTTATTGGGAAATGGAGTATCCCAGTAAACCTAAAATCTGAGTAATTGCTAGCGCCGAATCTCTATCTACTCGTTTTCCCTAGAAAAAACGGCGACGAACTCACTCTTGATTCTGTGGGAAATAAGGTCAGAGGCGAGCGCCGCCTTCACCCATACCCGCCACTTTCCCATTCTCTGCCTACTTTTTTATCTAGACTTCCGTTCAAGAACAGCTAAAATTTTACCGCTCTTCTTCCTTTATTAAACACATAATATTGAAGAGTTATTGCCCTTATGGGAGGCATTTTAATTGGGGGCGAACACCAGGGCGTATCAGTGGATCGACCCCGAGCAAAACCTCCGTGTTCAAGGTAGCGTTTTATACTTTTACCTCGTGCCTCTTTTTCAGCAATTCTGCTTAGACCTTAGAGTTAGGGAAAAATTAGGGAAGCGATCGGCAACGGGAAGCTTGTATCCAACGGGGCAGTGAATGTCGTAAACTCAGATAGATTGAGAATCGATCGCACCAGGATTTCCGCAAAGGAGTCACGGCGACCCTCTGTATAGTTCACAGATGCCCCCGGTCTAGGGGATGTAAAAGCAATTGCCCATGCTCGTTAGGTTTGAAGCTCGCTGGAGCGGAGCTGGAAGCCACGGGGTGTACGGGCTTTTGCCATCGACTGAACCCAGCGACCTATCTTGGCTGTCCTTACCGATTATACCTTAATTAGAGAGAGGAGTTGAACAACAAAAACTCAATGAAAGATGGAGAGTTAATCGACCTACTGAATCGGGTCAACACCCGACTCAAGACGGATAAGGTTCGAGTCACAATTAAACAAAAAGGCAATCGGTTATATTTACGCGGTACGTTTCCCCCACGTCCTCTAAGTAATAATACTAAACCTCATCAACAAGAAATTGCTATCGGTCTATATGCGACAGTGGAAGGGCTGCACCGAGCCGAAAAAGAAGCTCGTAAGGTAGGAGAACTTCTCGATGATCAACAATTCTCTTGGGAGCCTTATTTGCGTCATCTTCAAGAAAGACAACCGTCTCCAAAAACGACTAGGGATTGGATTAATGAATTAGAACGCGATTACTTTACTCGACGCGCTAGAACGCCAGAATCTGTTACCACATGGAATACTAACTATCAAGAAGTCTTTAAGAGTCTGCCCTATGATAAGCCCCTTACTGTTGAAGTTTTAAAAGGTGCGATCGCTTCGACTCGTCCTGACACAAGAATGCGTCAAAAGACCTGTTTAGCGTTAGATAAATTAGCGCAAATGGCGGGAGTTGAATTTGAGGCTAAAAGGTATATGGGGAACTACTCCCCCACAAAAGTTTCCCCGCGCTCTCTGCCAACCGATTCTGAGATTGTCGAGTGGTATCACCAACTCTCTAACCCGGCATGGCAGTGGGCTTTTGGAATGCTGGCTACCTATGGTTTGCGCCCTCACGAACTGTTTCATCTGGACTTGGAAGGGTTCAAAACAAGTGAGGGGGTTTTGACCGTCTTGTCGGGAAAAACGGGGATGCGGAAAATCTGGCCGTTGCATCCCGAATGGGTGGAGCAGTTTAATTTAACTGATATTAAACTTCCTCAATGTACGGGGAAAACCAATAGAGACTTGGGGCATCGGGTCACCCGCTATTTCCAGCGCCAGCGCCTTCCGTTTCGTCCTTACGACTTGCGCCATTGTTGGGCGATTAGAAGTATACATTATGGATTAGACATCCCCTTAGCGGCGCAACAAATGGGACATTCGGCAACGATTCACAGCCAAACTTACCATGCGTGGCTCAGCTATCAACATCATCAACAAGCGTTTGAGCGGTTGCTCAAAAGAGCCGACAGACCCCTGCCACCACGCCTTGAGTAACACCCTGTAGGAATCACACTCTTTGTCGCTTTTGTCAGTTTTAGGGTATTGAACCCTTTCAACTGACCAATGTCTAAGTCCCATTTAGCAGCTTGACCGATGCAGGAAATTAACGCATTTGCTGAGCTTTTTGCAGGGCGCGATTTGCCATGACAATTCCGTAACCCGAATCCTTGTCGTAACCACCAGCTTCGATGTCCAGCGCGGTTGAGGTTAGGATGTTCCGAATCTGCGATCGAGTTAGATTTGGCTTGTAAGATTTCACGGCCATCAGCGATCGCGGCGGCATGGGGGGCGGGTGTGAATCACAACCTTTATTCTTCCTTTGTCGTCCGTTATCGCAGCGTTTCTCAATGCAGGCACTTTTGTAAATAGACTGTTTCCTCTTTTCGCTTTGAGGGCATAGATTATCTGCAAGTCGATTTTTTCGCTCAATTGCAGTCCTCGATGCTTTTTCCGCCTGTAAAGCTTGAATTTGCGAAGCGGCTTCCGGGGAAACTGTCTAAAGCTATGACTGCTGACGCCAATCAACCCGACTTGCTTACAGACTTTTCTCAAAGCTTTGTCGGCTGAATCAGGCAAGAAATGTCCGCCAAAGCGACCAGGAAACAAATATGGAAGGGAAGCCAGCCAAGTTTTTATTGGCAGGACATGAGGCTAGCTCCCTTAACTCTCTCTAGAAAATAAGGGTACGCCCTTGCTCTTGAGCTTGTACTTTGGTGTAACTAACTCTATGCACTACTTTGCCGTCACGGTTTAGCAAACGAATCTCACCGCCTTTGTTTGATAATTGAATTGAGTTTTTAGGCAAGGTGATGGTGGTTGTAGCGGCAGGAGACATTACGTTGGATTGGTCTGATAATACATATCGGTTGTTCATCGCATCCAACAGAAACCAGCCCTCAAGTGAAACGTTAGCTGACCCAGTGTTAATCAAAGTCACCGTCTCTTTCCCTTCATCGTCTCCTAAAGGATTGACCAACGCCGCAATAATCCTCACTGGGCTATCTACAGTAATGGGAATGGGTGGCTGTTCAACATCTGGGCGTGTTGTCCCTCCTGAGGAAGCATTTGTATTGTCTCCTGCTGGTCCCAAATATACAGGGTAAAAAGTCCGAATATTTTGATTGTTTTCACTTCGGAACATTTTTAGGTCATATCTAGCACCATTGATTACAGCTTCCTTTGGTGCCCGTGCGCCAATATGAGCACGGACTGCCCCGATCGCCATGAGTCCTTCAACGCTGCATCCAACAAAAAAACCACCTATCGGTTTAGTTAAGGGTCGAGTGCCTCCACGGTCATAATCAGGGGCATCCCACTTAAATGAAATTGTGACCGATTCTGGGAAGTTTTCCTGACCTCTGCCATATTGACC
>JAMPKV010000020.1 GCA_039962225.1 Microcoleus sp. AS-A8 | reverse complement strand
CTACGTCAACAGATGGCGAACGCTTGATTAAATTGGAGCGCACACGGCAAGAGCACAATTGCCCTGAAGGGTAGGGATGATGGTTGGCGATCGCGCTTAACTAAGTGCCATTCGGCTATGACCCAATACAATCTAGGTCATGCCTATCACGCTCGCATTCTGGGAGAGCGAGCGGAAAATCTAGAACTAGCTGTTGCTTACTACGAAAGAGCCTTACAAGTGCGTACTCAAGGCTCATTTCCCGAACAGTGGGCAATGACCCAAAACAGTCTAAGTTCTGTTTCCCGATCGGGGATAACATGGAGAGAGATGCGATCGCAGCTTTGACTTGTTCCGAAGGAACCTCTAAGTATCTTTGCAGTTGTTCTAAGTTGCGATGTCCAGAAATCTTTTGAATCACGCGCAATGGGATGCCCGCGTTACTCATTTGAGTTAACGCAGTGCGGCGAAAGCTGTGGGTACTCACGCCCTGTAGACCTACTCTAAAGCAGGAGCTTGTCAAATGCCCGTATATAACCATTTCAGAGAAGGTAGATTTGGGAAAATATAGCCTCTTCAAGCTCTTCTATCTAGAACCTGAAAGCCTTTGAGAATATCGCTTTAAAAAATAGGCTACACTTCATGACAACGTCCTGCTTCTAAACCGACGTTTGTGTAAAAGTGCTCTCGAGTGACAGGAGAGTCGATGTATTAGAAAACCGTCGTTTTAAGAACACAGACCTAACTACCAGCTTAGTTTTATTCCCAAAAAACGCTCAGCCCACGCCATTTGGCTTAGAGCCTATCCGAAAAATCCGTTACGCTGTAAAATGACGTAATGAACACTGATAAAGTCTCGTCAATCTCAACTCCGGTGTAAGGCGAAAGCTAACAGTGACTTGCTAGCGATCGCCAACAAATCCGGTGATGTGTCAATTAATTTCCGCTACTTGAACAACACGCTTGCAGCGCTCAAGTACAACCTCTCAAGAGTTTACGGTACAAGATCAGGCAAGCCGCTAGCTGAATAAATGCCAAGTAGCATTCTGGCTGTTTTTCCCAACGGATGAGCAAACGTCGGAAGCGATTAAACCAGGAATGACCAACTTCTACGACCCATCGGCGTGGTGGATGACGGTTCTCTTGCTGTGGGCGCGGGGATTGGCGCATCTTTTTGTGGAATGTGAGGAATGTATCCTCGTTCTTGTGCTTCTTGCCAACAAGAAGAGTAATCGTAACCTCTATCTAGACACAGATGTTGTTCTACTTGTTGGCTGTCTGGTCTTTCAACAACCACCGCATCTAACAACTGTGCTAACTTCTTCATATCATGTCGGGCGTGCTCCGCTCAAAACTACTGCTAGCGGCACACCCCGACCATCGGTCAGGAGATGGCGTTTGCTACCAGCTTTGCCCCGGTCTGTGGGATTTCTTCCTGTGGCAGTAGCTTCTCCCTCGATCCCCTTTTTCCTAACGGGGCTTTGACGATACAGCCTCTACTCAGATTGCCACTGCCAATCAATTCCCAAGACTTGGTCATACTCTTGCAACAGCACTGCCCAAGCTTTTTGTAAGCAACCATGCTCCACCCATTCACGAAATCGATCGTAGGCGGTAGATTTCGGTCCAAATTCTGGCGGCAGCGCACACCACTGCCCACCCGTGCGAGCTAGATAAATCAAAGCCTCAAACAGGCGACGGTCATTGACACGCGGTCGTCCTGGTTTCTTGCGCGGTTTATCAATCACCAGCACTGGTGCAAGGCGTTGCCATAATTCATCAGGTGTCCGCCAGATAGTAGCTGGTTCGGTTTGACTTTGTTGAGCGCTGTCCATTACGTCATTTTACAACGTAACGGATTTTTCGGATAGGCTCTTAGTAAAATTCCGTAAATATACCAGGTGAGATTCGATGCCTCTTCGGTTAGCCTCGATAAAGACCATCTGGGAGACATCCCCGCCATGCCCATAACCGAATCGCTATCAACCGCTGTGCTTGTGAAGGAAACTCGGAAGCGCCTAGGGCTGACTCAATTGCAGTTTGCCCAATCGTTGGGAGTATCGTTTCAGTCAGTGAACCGCTGGGAACGGGGCAAGACAAAACCTTTGCCGATCGCTCTTAAGCAGATTGAGGTGATGGTCAAGGAGATGGGTAATCGCGGTCAGGATTTGTTGGAGCGGTATTTTGCCGAGTAGGAACCATTATTGAATCATGAGTAAGCTCAAGGATTTCTCAATTGCAACTGCCAGAATGATGCCTGTTATCATCTTGGCAGATGTCAGCGGTAGTATGAGTGCCTACGGCAAACTGGCAGCGCTCAATCGGGCGATTGCTGAGATGATCGCAACTTTTGCTGACGAGCAGGATGCTCGTGCAGAGATTCATGTCGCTGTCATCACATTCGGCGGAGACGGAGCTAAGCTCCACCAGCCGTTACAGCCTGCCTACCAAATTCAATGGACAAATATGGGAGCTAAAGGTTCTACACCGATGGGGGCAGCCTTTGAACTGGCAACTCGCCTCCTGGAAGACAAAACCGTAATTCCCAGCCGCTCTTATCATCCCAACCTGGTTCTAATCTCTGATGGACAGCCCACTGATGAAAGGGGGCGTCCTTCCGACAATTGGAAGGAACCGCTTCAGCAGTTACTCAACTCAGAGCGATCGTCCAAAGCACTGCGTTTGGCAATGGGAATTGGTCCCGACGCGGATGAAGAGACGCTTAAGGCATTTCTCACAGGTCAACACCCTGAAATTCCAGTATTCCGGGCTGATGAAACTAGAATTCAGAAATTTTTCCGTTGGGTTACAGTGACTCTCACCAGCCGCTCCAGAAGCGTGAACCCTAATAGCATTGCTCCCATCGATCCCGATAATCTTGATGACCTTCTAGAATTTTGATGTCACCTATCTCTCAGTCAAATTTGGCATGGTTTGGAGCGTCAGTGCGGGGACGGTTACATACTAAGCAGGATCGCCCTAACGAAGATGCTTGGATGGGAGCATCCGGTGCTTTTGGAACAGCCATTACCATCAGTGATGGCGTGGGATCGAAACCATATGCTCGAACTGGGGCAAAGATGGCTTGTCGAGCGGTGAAGGATGCTTTAAAACCTTGGGCAAGTGCAGAGAATGCACCCTCTGCAACCTTGCTGCGGTTAGTGCATCTCTTCTGGGGATTGCGTGTCCTACCCAATAAAGAAGAGGATAGTGCTGCAACTTGTCTATTTGCCGTTGTTGTGCCATCGGGTAAATTAACGATCGCCAAGCTGGGAGATGGAATTGCCGCAATTCGGAATGCGGATGGCAGCCTGGAGATTGTAGGGGATGAACGACAGGGATTTAGCAATCAAACAACAGGATTAGGAATTACTAAGTCAACCAAGGATTGGGCAGTCATTACCAAACCATGTCTCCTACCAGACACAGCAGTGTTATTAGCGACCGATGGGATTGCAGATGATTTGCTGGGCGATCGCATTGGGGATTTCATCCATACTTTGGTAACTGAGTTTGGCTCAATGGCTCCCCTGCAACGTAGACACGCCTTAGAGCGGGAGCTACGAAACTGGGCTACCCCTAATCATTTGGACGATAAAACGCTGGCAGTACTTTGGTGCAGCAAAGCTGAGGATGGGATGAGATGAACGTTGAAGGCAAACGAGTTGTCGATGAGCACCGAAATGTCTACGAGTTAGAGCGAGAGTTGGGCAGAGGTGGGCAGGGAGCGGTGTTTTCAGTCAAGGGGGGCAGACGAGCCATCAAAGTTCTTTTCGATCGCTCCAGTAGCCAACGTGAGTTGCTGCGACGACAGTTGAAATACATTCAACAGATGAATTTGGAGTTGCGGGAACTAGCGATCGCTCGTCCATTAGAAATGCTACAGCCGCCTCATTTGGGATATGTGATGGAATTGCTAACAGGCATGATGCCTCTATCTCGGCTCATCAATATTCCTCGAAATGTTGATTCACTGGCAGAGTGGTATTTAAGTGGGGGTGGATTGCGTCGCCGTTTACTGCTGCTGGCACGTTGTGCTGAAGTCCTCTCACAACTTCACAGTAAGGGACTGGTCTATAGCGACCCATCGCCGAACAATATCTTCATTTCTGCTGAGGTTGATGCCTGCGAAATTCGTTTGATTGATGCAGATAATCTTCATTACGAAAGCTCCACATTCACAAGGCGATTTCACACACCGGGTTATGGTGCGCCTGAACTAGTGCTGGGGCGAACGGGGGTAAATACATTAACTGATGCCTACGCCTTTGCTGTCATTGCCTTCCGAACCCTCTGCTTAATTCATCCCCTGATGGGAGATCTGGTTATAGATGGTGAACCAGAACTAGAACAGCAAGCCCTGGAGGGTTCTCTACCTTGGGTTGACGATCCTGAGGATCAAAGTAATGCCACGGTTCATGGACTTCCAAGAGACATAGTGTTATCTCCCAAGCTGACAAAGCTGTGCCAACGATGCTTCGGAGAAGGGTTACTCAAACCGGACAAGCGACCGGGAGTTAGTCAGTGGGTAGAGGACTTGTATTCTGCCGCCGATTTCACCCTGGAATGTCCAGAGTGCCACAGTACCTATTACGCAAATCAAAAATGCTGTCCCTGGTGTGGCTCCCCGCGACCTACCCTTGTGCAACTGCTGATTAAACGCTGGGAGCCTTTACCGGATGCCAGAGAGCATCAAAGATTTCTCTCGAATCAGAAGATATTGGCAGCTCTGGCATTTAGCGAACATCAGCCGCTTACCCTCACGAACCGGACTATTAGCGGCAGGACGGGAACCGATAGCCATGTACCTGCGATCGAACTTCGCCTTGAGAAAGCTAATATTCACGTCCGCAGCGTCAACGGGCAATGCTTTTGGCTGACTGCCGATGGGGAACAACAAAAGCCAGTTGAAGTGCAAGATTCATGGAAACGAATTCCGACTGATATGAAACAATATGGCACCTGGCTACTGCACTTTGCTCCAGTCGAGCGCTCACACCGTCTTGCCACCTTCAGGTTTATCCCCGGAGAACGCCAATCATGAGAGTCAGTGATATTCATAGTGGACGGATATACACCATTGAAGTTGAGCGGGGCGATCGCTCCCCATTTGAAGGGCAAGAACTTTTAGCTGTCAAAAACGAAGTTTTCCTCTACAGGTCTGAATTGACAAATGACATTCTTCTCTGTCACGGTTTAGACATTTGGGACATCAGAGGTAAAGATCAACAAAACCAGACTCGTCTGGAAGGCATTCTTGAACGAAATCTGCCCATCCTATGCTGGTTAATGGAAACCCGTCCGAAGGGTCAGTCTTCAACACAACTTTCCATTCAAGTTCACGAATTTCCGGGTAGACTCTACATCCGGGATGAAATGCAGTTTGGCGTTGATGAAAAGATTATTGAGGATGTTCGCAATCGGCATCTGCGACGTTCTGAACCCGTTGAGAAAATTATTGAATGGCTGAACGGTCAAGTTTTCTTGCCACCTGCGAATGAAACAGGAAAAGCGCGGGTTCTGATGCGTACCGGGAAGAATTATCAGGATGGACTGGAAAGTTCCTTTCAGGTGTGTGGCAACAGTACTACAATCGACCTGCGTCGAACTGAGGATGGACGGGTGAGAGTTGAGCGGGTTGCCAGGGCACGACAACCCAAAGACTTTGATGAACAGCGTCCCTTAATCTTGGTAGAGTCACCCATGTCCTTCTGTGACATCTCGATTGCAGGGACACTGCGAGGAGACATTCGCACGGAACTGGATGCGCTTACCAGGAATGCAGATACTTATCTATCCCTATGGCGGGAATATAACGAACTGGAACAGAAGGGAATTCTGCGGCGAGTACAAGAGTTTAGCTGGATTACCTACTCCTCTCAGGAGATGCTGGCAAATGGCGACTACCGCTTTAGAATGCAGATTCAGGGGAATCTGGAGCAGCAACTGCAATTGCTTAGAGATTTATCTGAGTTCTCCCTGGAAGCCAGTGATAAAGAACCTGATCTGAGCAGTCTGGAAAGTGCAGCCAGCAGCCAGAAAGCATTTTTCGGGCAAGTCATCGACATTGATCCTCAGAACTATACTCTGGATATTCGACCACCCGATCCAGATGAATTGCTTTCTCCACCGCCGAAGGGTTTCTTGTTCATTTCTCTTCAAGGCGATCGCACTCGTTTAGGGCGACGCAAGCGAGCGGAAGAGCTTATCCGGACAGCCACCTGTCCGATGCCTCAACTGGGACTCATTCTGCAAAATCAGAAAGTTCCCACCTCAAATCGTCGAAAGCACAAGCCCCTTTCCAGGGCAACACTCGATGTTTTTAACGGTTCGCCAACGACTCGTCAGGAAGAAGCACTGCGAGTTGCTATCAATACCCCTGACATTGCTTTGATCCAGGGACCACCAGGAACGGGCAAAACCAAAGTCATCACTGCTCTCCAAGTCAGACTGGCTGAAATTGCAGAAGACGCGAATGTAAGCCTTTTCCATCGCCTGTTGCTGACTAGCTATCAACATGATGCAGTAGAAAATGCGGCTGAACGGACAGTTGTGTTTGGACTTCCAGCAGTACGGATTGGCGGTAAAGCTAATCGCCGTGATGTACCAGATAATGTTGACCGCTGGCGTCGAGATCGAATTGAAACGCTTCAAGGCAAACTCTCCCAGTTTCCCGAACTGCCGGAAACCGTGCGATTGCGACAGGTACAGAATTTAGTGACGGGTTATGTCTTGACTCCTGGAAATTTACAGCAGACTGCAAGACTGCTTGAAGAGATTTATAACTTGACGAAGGGCAGAATTCCTGGAGAACTCAGCGATCGCTTGCTAGAACAGAGCCGCATCCTTGCTTTAGGAAAGCCTGTTACCAATTTAGTAGATACTGAGGCGAGGGAATCAGCGCTCCGGGCAGTCCGCTCGCTCCGTACCGAGCCGATCTCGTTCTCAGATGATGGTCCGACAACTGCGTACAAAGCTTTGCGTCGTCTTGAACCGCTGAACCTGTTATCGGATAGCGATCGCAGCTTGCTGGAAACAGCAGACAATTGGGATAATTCTGAGTCCCCCAATACTGACCCCCCCTTTCTGCATGACCTAGCATCTTTGCAAAGCCGTCTGTTAGACCAACTAGCTCCTGCTGCTAGTGCTCCAGTCACAACTCCTGTTGCTGACCCAGACATTGAAGCTCTGCTAGAACAGGTTCGAGAGGCACTAAATGAACAAGTTCGCCAGTCTCAATCCGGTGTCGAAGCTGTTTTAGAAGAATACCTAAACGATTTAAAAAGTGACCCCAGCGGTGTGCGAGAGATGCTACGGGATTACACCGTCGTTCTAGCTGCAACTTGTCAGCAAGCAGTCGGCAAGCAGATGGAATTAACAACAGGAAATGTAGACAGCGTTTTTGAAACAGTCATTATTGATGAGGCTGCTAGGGCGAATCCGCTGGATTTGTTCATTCCCATGTCCAAAGCAGAGCGGCGGATTATCCTTGTAGGCGATCACCGCCAACTACCTCACATCTTGGAGGAAGACGTAGAACGGCAACTCAGTTTATCTAGCGAAGCAACCCAGGATGCATTGAGAAAAAGTTTGTTTGAACGATTATTCAAGCAGTTGCAGGAATGGGAAAAGATTGATGGCATCAAGCGTACTGTGACGCTGGATACCCAATATCGGATGCATCCTGTGTTGGGAGAGTTCGTCAGCCGTACCTTTTACGAATATCATGGGGAACCTCCGATTAAAGCGGGTAGACCTGAAAAAGATTTTTTTCACAATCTCCCTGGCTATCAAGATAAGGTGGTTGCATGGATTGATGTTCCCTTTAACCTGGGAAGTGAAAGCAAAGGACAAAGCAAATCTCGGCGTGTTGAAGCTAAACGAATTGCGGACGAATTAAAACGCTTAATTCAATACGATTCCCATCTGACCTTTGGGATCATTGCCTTCTACAGAGCGCAGGTTACGGAACTTTGGCAAGCCCTTTGTGAAGTTGAATTAGCGGAAGTTTCGGATGATGGCACTCATCAGATTGCTCCGGCATGGCGAGAAACTACCAACTACGAGGGCAAACTCGTTGAACGGTTAAGGGTTGGCACTGTTGACGCATTCCAGGGTAAAGAATTCGATGTCGTATTTCTCTCTGTAACGCGCAGCAACAACATTAAAGCGGAGAGTCCAGAAACCTATTTGCGGAAATATGGTTTTTTACTTCTGGAAAACCGTCTTTGCGTTGCCATGAGTCGTCAGCAACGCCTGCTAATTGCCGCAGGTGATTTAGAGATGCTGAGGGCAGAAGCCGATAAACCGAAAAGCGAGCGCCAAGCTATTCGCGAATTAATTGGCTTCTACGAACTCTGTAAAACTCCTCAAGGAAAAGTTTTCTAGGACGAGCGCTATGCCTTTCCGCAAATATACCCCAATTCTCTACTACAATCCCCGCCCTGCTGTTCGTTGGAGTCGGCGACGATATTTTCTCTACCCTGTCCGAATGTACCGAGTCGTTGCACCGCGTGTCTCATCCCGTAAACTCAACATTTTGGAAAAGGCAGTTTTGGGAATGTGTCGCGCTGGAGTAATGGGAGTAGCTGAAATTGGCAGCCATTTGGATATTGGAAAGGATCTAGCAGCCCTCATCATCACTCAACTCTCCGATCAGGATTATGTTGATTCGCGTGGGATGCCAACTCCGAGGGGACTAGAAACGCTAGAGGGTGAAACTTTTATTACTCAGGATGCCACTGCTGGATTCGTCTTTCAAGATCCCTGGACGGGCGACTTATTTCCGCGTTTTGAAGAACGTGAAGCGTATGCTGACGTTCGTTTCAATCATGCACGCTTTCCAGAATTAATCCTGGGTACAACTGGCAAACCCGACTATCAACAACCGTTCATGCCACTATTCATTCAGGGTACAGCAAAAATGCAACCCTCTCCCATTGAAATTCTCAACGCTGTTCAACAACACCGCAGAACACTTAGAAATTCTAGCCGCATTAGAGATGATGATGACGAAATTTGGGCTTCCCAGCAACTTCCTGCTCTCGATCGCATTTCTTTTATTGATGAGGAACCAAGCGATTTGTGGTTGGCTACCTGTCTGTACCTACCTGAAAAAGGTTTAAGCGCAAACACATGGAATGTTTGCGATCCTTTTGGATTGGGTGACAGCCCACTACTGCGTCGCAGGCTAGAAAAACACATTCGAGAACAGACCATTCCGAAATTGCAATCGCTCCTAATGGACCTGCTTGGTGAGCAGCGTGAGGAATCCATCAATCTTGATGATTGGCTCAATTTGGCTGATCGCGAAGCTGGTTTAAAAGTTGAGTATAAATTGACCCCTGCAATTAGAAAATGGGAGGAGTTATTTGAAGATTTGGTCGCCGTCGAGCGAGCGTATATCGAAGCACAGGAGTTGATAGACTCCAAAATTCTTCTCGATAAGCTAAAGGATATTTTGGTCAAGTCGCAAATAGCGGCTGAAAGGCTTTTCAAAGTACTTCAGAAGGAACATCCCACGAAAGGTTACTGGAAGAGAATCTCTGAAAGAAGAGAACATAATCGTGAACCCCTTAATCGTTTTGCTCAAAATGCAGGATTCATAGAGCCACTGCCCGAAGGTTTGCTGAGTGTCGATCGCAAGGCAATCCGAAAAGCAGCAGATGACGGGAATGGATCGTTACGCGCTCTTATGCTGACTGCACTTCTAGCAACTCCAGATAACTCAGCGCATCCGTTACGATTAGCATCTCAACGGCATCCGGATCTGCTGCATTTGCTAGACCAGTTGGCACAGAAGCGCAATTCTTATGCTGGACACGCTACGAGCCAGTACGCTACTGCTCAACCACTAGAACTTTCAGATATTACACAACAAATCGATACCGTGTACAAGTTGGTTGCTGCAACGCTGCAACTGTCCTATCAACCGTAAACTTTCATCTTTTTGGAGAACAACATGGGTAAAAACCGCAGTAAGGCAGGTTTTCCGGGTAATCAAAGCCACTTTGGGAACAAAAACTCTGGAGGAAACGGTAAGAGCAATGCCAATTCTAGTAAACCAAATCCATCAACCTCAGCAAAGCCAGAATTATCCCAAGAACAAGTTGATGCTCTATCGAATAAAGCATTGGAACAACTTACAGAAGCAGAGCTAGAAGCCGCATTGACTTCCTCAATCCCAGAGAATTTCAACATCAAAGATTGGTGGCAGAAAACGCAAATCTTTGATGCCGCTACCAAACACTTGGAATTTGAAGTTCAGCAATTAGACAATCGGAAGCAGGAGTTAGATATTCAGCAAAGCCAGCTACAGGCTGAACTAAATGCTTCAAAAGAACAACATCAAAAACTAACTGAAGAATCCGTCCTTATACAGCAAGAACGAGAACAACTGCAACAGCATATCGTAGAGTTGAACCAACGGGAGCGACAACTTAGAGAACAAGAAGCCAATGCAGCAGCAGGTTTTCTTGCACAAAATCGTGCAGCCTTAACTCAATTGGAACAGCAAGTTCAGCAACTCAGCCAAGAATTAGCTCAAGCATACAACAAAAAAATTGAGATTCAACAACAACTAGAAATTGATATTACCCAGAAATATGCCGAGTTTGAGCAAGCAATTTCTATAACTCGCCAGGAAATTGAAAATGAACGAAAACAACTGAGGAAAGAACGAAACAAGTTAGAGATAGATCGAGAATTGTTGAACGAGGATCGGGAGTCTTTTGAAGAAAAAGTTGCTCAACGAGCCGCCGCAAATATTGAGAGTTTGGAAGCTCATCTGCGAGTGTGGAAAGAGCGTTACGAGAAATCTCAGGAATTACAACGCAGTTTAGAAACAAATCTGCGTAAGGCTGTTGATGCTGCAAAAAGGTTTGGTCAGCGTAGTCCAGAGGAAATCTTGGCAGAACTGGAAGACTTGCGTCGCCGAAATGATGAATTAGAGCAAAAATTGGCTGAACGCCCTACAGAAGCTACTGCAAAACGCCTAGAAGATTTGGAATCTCACAAGGAACAGTGGGAAGCTGAGCGTTTTCGACTAATGACTAGAGTGCAGGAGTTGGATCGATCGGCAGCGACTAATCGAATTGCAGTCGTTAATTTGGAAACCCTACGAGATGAAAAAGAAGCTCTGGAAGCCAGCAATAATCGTCTTCGGGCAGTATTAGACGAGTTGAGGGTGAACGTCAATGATGCGATCGCACAGTCCAAAGAGCGCAGTCCGTTTGAGAAATGTGTCCAGATGGATAAAGATGAAAGGCTGCAAACTGCCCCTGTTACCTCACACGAACCAATTAACCTTACAGAGTTTGCTGAAGACCTTCGTTATCGAATCGCGTTTTCTCCCCTAGAGAAGGACAAGCGGCTGTACTACTCAGAGCAGGACATCCGCACATTCTTGGGCGGTATCGCAATGAGCAAACTTCACATTTTACAGGGTATCAGCGGTACAGGCAAAACTAGTCTCCCGATTGCGTTTGCTCGTGCTCTGGGACAGCGGGGACGAAACAACTACAAACTGGTTGAAGTGCAGGCAGGGTGGCGCGATCGCCAGGATCTAATTGGCTATTTCAACTCTTTTGAAGGAAAGTTCTACGAAACCGAGTTTCTGACTGCTTTATACGAAGCTCAGTGTCCAGAATTTCAAGACCAGATCTACATCATCATTCTAGATGAGATGAACTTGTCCCGACCAGAGCAATACTTTGCAGACTTCCTATCTAAATTAGAGCAGGATTCTCCAGAACTTAGATTGAATACCGATCTAGAACGTCCTTCACCCAAACTCTTCAAAAAGAATGACACACAAATTATTCCACCTAACGTCTGGTTTGTTGGAACTGCTAACCAGGACGAGACTACATTAGAGTTTGCCGATAAGACATACGATCGTGCCCATATTATGGAACTGGAACGCAGTCACGCAAACTTTAACATTCCCAATAAACCTTCGGCAAGACATCCAATTTCCTACAAATTGCTAACTGACGCATTCAAGGAAGCTCAACGACAACATTGTGGAGAGGCTGCCAAAGCCTTTCAGTTCCTAAATGAAGCTCTGTCTGAGCTGCTAGGACGTAAATTCAAGATTGGTTGGGGAAACCGCCTACAACGACAGATGGATGACTTCATTCCTGTGGTGATTGCAGCAGGAGGTTCTCTGACTGAGGCAACCGATCATATTCTGGCAACTAAGATTTTGCGGAAGATATGCGATCGCCATGACATTCAGCCGGAAGGCTTGAGAGAACTTCAGAAGGCAATCGAGACTGACTGGTCAAGCTTGGATACAGGTGAACCAGAAAAGTCGTTGAAGATTATCGAAATAGAATTGGATCGGCTTGAGCGGGGAGCATATTGATTATGCAATTCCACAATCGGCTGACTGGAAAAACGAGCAGAATGCTACCCCAGAAACCAGTACTTGGTCAGTGGCAAATTTTGACTGACGCAGAATCGGCGATCATCAATGCTGTTCAAATTTCGCCCCAGTCCAGGCGATATGTCTTTCCAGATGCTAACCAGCATTTTTCGCTGCGCCTGTCCAATGAAATTTCACACGAAAGAGTTTTTCCTATTTGGCAGATTCCCTCTGACCTGTTGCTAGAGAGCATTCGGTTTTTTGGATGGGAGCGGCAAGCATTAGTTGATCAAGATAGTGCATGGGAAGAGTGGGTGAACATATCGCCTCTAGTGCAGAAGCCTGACATTGAGAAAACAATTCGTCTCCAGCGCCTAGAAGAACTCATTAAAAAGCATCTTGGGCATATTGAGGAGATTTGCCATCGTCCCAGAACTTATCTCAAGATGGAAACCGAGCGACTGCCTGTCTCCCGTGTACAGCGAATCTCGCCTCATGCTACGGAATTTTTGACGGCTCATACTGAGGACTGGGAGAAACGCACCTTTCGTAAGGTACGCCCTAAACGAGTTTTATGTCTAATTCGGGAAGATTTGTTAGACATCTATGAGAACAAAGTCACTGCCCGATTGATTGAGCATCTACTGAAATACCTCCAGACACGAATCCTAAAGGTGCAAGCTCTTCAGAGAGAATTAGAGCAGGCAGACGATTTTTCTAAAGATACTCAGAAGATTCATTGGAGAAATCGAGACCGAATTTGTAACCTGTGGGGTGAACAATTTGAGGCTGGAACTGCTCTAAAAACGGCGGAAGAAACTCTCAAAATACTGAAACAATTGAAATACAAGTTACTCGGCTTGTTAGATACAGAACTGTACCGTACCCTTCCAAAACATGCCGATGTTGGCAACACCCTTAAACGAACAAATATTCTGATCAACGATCAGCACTATCGCTATGTCGATCGCCTTTGGCAAGCTTGGAGTCCTTGGAAACGCGGACAGATGAAAAATGCCCAGCAGGTCTTTGATGCTTTTCAGGAAGTTTTTAAGGGATTTGAGGCATTTTGTTTATTACTGATTAGCCGTGCTTTAACAGGAAACAGTAAGGCGAATGATGAAGGATTAGGATTTAAAACTAGCAATTCTCGCCTTCCAAATCCTGGTGATTCCATCCAATTCAAAAGTTTGAGAGGTAATATTAGCCTAACATGGCAACGGGATGGAATTTTCCTGCTGGAAGCAGAGGGGATTCAACGTCTACGGTTAGTTCCACTTCTGCTACCACTGACTGCTACGTCAGATGAAGATACAGTTAATCCTATCCTTAGCGAATTTGCATCAATTTTTTCTAATCAACACCGAGAGCAGACAATCATTCTATATCTAGGGGGAGAAGATAAGCAGCAGGAGCTTTTGTTCTCATTGCAGCGACAAACTAATACCTTGGGCAATGACCGCTTTACAGAAGAATTGGCTCTGGCTCTATTGCCCGTCAGTCCATTGGAAGTAGTCAGTGTTGAGCGAGTTGCTCGTGCAATTCAATGGTGGTTTTGCAGCCAACATTATCAAGCCTATCCCTATACAATTGAAGGAAAATTGCATCCCCTGCTACTGGAACAAAATACCTGGATTGTTCAGCAAGGACGAGAATACAAACTGTTTCGTCCACCTGCTCCAGATGAGCAGAGCCTTTTCAACGAGCGTCTCTCAAAACTAATTAATCAAGCTAAGTCTCGCGGATCAGCAGCTAAGGGGGAGTTAGTTGAACTGCAAAAGTTTAATAACTTACCTATTCAAACACAAGACCGATTCAAGCCACTGTTGATATGCCCAACCTGTTATCAGGAGACTGATCGCTTCACGCACCTAGACAGTCAATGCTTCCGCTGCGACTGTGAAAAGTGTGGTAGTACTTGGGGAACTCGAACTTGTAGAAACTGTGGCGAAAGATATCCTTACATTCAGATGTCTAGTTCAGACAGCATTCACTCACTCCATCACCAGCAAGTAGGATGGATCGATGGCGCGTTTGGCAGAAATACTCTAGCTATTCCCTGTTGGAATGATAAGAGTGGCAGCAACTTTATTTGCTCTTCTTGTGGAGCTTGCAGTCGAGCCGCATCAACTCACTGTGGGAGCTGTAGCCGTTGCGATAATCCTCGCGACCAAGGAATGCCTTAAGGTTTCATCCCCCACCCTCCACTCTAGGAATCATACAGCCTTGAGCGACCGAAAAAGGGAATTAGCGAGGGCAGGCTGAGAGCATGGTAGAAAAATGCTTGCCAATTGAGGGTGAGCTGCCTGACCTGTTGCTCAAAAAAGCTTCGCTTCTGGGCTTGCAGGCAAAATACTCTCAAGCCGCTAAGTTGCTACTATCATTGAATCGGGAATACCCAAATCGTCCAGCTATCCTTAAGCGACTCGTTTTGGTCTTCGAGCAGTTGCGAGATACTGGGAAAGCAGTAGCTTTTTTAAGGGCTTACTCAAAGGTATGCCCCTAACGATCTGTGGGCTACACGCAAGCTTGACCAGTTCGCTGCCCTTGGGTTCCGTTAATCCTCTAGTTTCTTAGGAGCCATTACGAACAGATGCCGTTGCCTCAACAGTAGAAGAGTTCCACTCGGTTGGCTCATTGTGACGTAGCTCGCAAATCTCACTATAAGAACACCCCCGACAGTTTTCCTGAGACGGCACAGCAGGATAATGTCCATTTAAAATGCCCTGTACCAGCGTTTGTACTTCCTGACTTGCTATTTTCAGTTCAGTAGCATCAAAAGTGTGCAATTGGTTGTGCCGCAGATAGGCGATGTGAGCCTTTTGGCGTGCTAAAGCCCAGGCATAAGCCCAAAGCTGAAAACGGTGGTGCTGGGGAGTTACCTCTTGGTCTGTTTTGAAGTCTAACACCCAGTCATTGCCAACTAGATCGACAACACCGTTAAGCCTTAGCTGTTCCACGGTTAATGTCACAGCCTGTTCCCGACTCGCCAATGCCTCCTGGAACAAAGCAAAAGCTGGGTCTCGATCGAAACGTTGTGCCAGCGCGATCGCTTCTTCTACCCATTCTCGACTAACACTTCCCTCAGCGAAACGAGCCAGAGTGTCTGCATCTCGAATACCGCGTTCCAGTGCCGAGTGAACGAGAGTTCCCACCTGCGACGCACGAGCAACACCCTCACCCAACCCCGGATGTCCCTCGACAAAGCGGAACTGAAATCGCTTAGGACAGCGGGCATACTCGCTCAATGCGGTTACTGGCAATTCAAATAGTCCCGAACCAACCGAGTTAATTAGAAGTTGGGGCAATGCGTCAGGTATCGGCGGTGCTGGGGGGACGGGAGGCAGGGCGTTAGCCGGATTAAAGGGAAGCTCTTCAATCAAAATACCTGCCGCCTCAAGACCGGGACGCAGCCGCTCTAACCCTGTCCCACGAGTATCGGCGGCTGTTAGAATGAGCTGGTCGCGGACTCTCGTTAAAGCCACGTACAAAACTCGCAGCGCTTCGGCTTCTTCTCTCTGTTTTCGCAAGTGTTCTAAGCACCGATAAAGCACAGGTTTTTGCTTTTCCCCAGCATCATTTTCCCAAGCGAGGGCAACTCCGAATTCTGGGTCAAAGTAAATTGGCTCAGTGTTGGTGTTAGGCTTTGAGCGTGTCAGGTCAGTCACGACAACAACAGGCCACTCCAAGCCTTTCGCTGCATAAATCGTCATCAAAGCCACAGCATCGCCAGCTTCCAAAGGCAGTCGAGGGACGTTGACCTCTTTATCAACCAAACGCTTGAGACGGCGCACCACACCAAACAAGTCGCCCGTTCCTTGCTCCAAACTCCGCACCAGTTCCCGAAATCCTCGCCAGTCAGCTTCCCGTCGAGCAGCTCCTGGTAAGTTAGCAATAACGGCGGTGTATCCTGTTAATCGGTCTGCTATCTGTAGGAGGCGTGTCGGCGGTTCTTCGTTGCGTTTAAAAAGGAGCTGATTGAGGACGTTCACCGCTATTGAAAGTTCTGGAACATCTGCGCCTTTAACGTGCTGCCACCAGGACGTTTCTTTCGGCAGGGTTTGGACAACGGCAAACAGGACGCGATCACTTACAGCAAAAAACGGACTCCGCAGTACAGCAATCAGCGCTAGGTCATCATTCGAGTCAGCCAAAAACCGCAACAGCGCCCAAGCATCTTTGGCTTCTCGCGTAGCCATAAGATTACCGCCTCCCGCTGGAGCAATGGGAATTCCTACAGCCGCTAGCGCTTCCCCATAAATTTCCAAAGGTTCCCAGGTGCGTGAGAGAATCGCAATATCTCCCGGTGTCAGCGGACGCAATTGGTTAGTGCGTTTATCATGAATTGGTGTTTGAGCATCAATCATTGCCTTAATCCGCTGGGCAATGTGGTGTGCTTCAACCAACTGGCGTTGGGCTTTGTTTACTCCATCTTCCCCTTGAACGACTTCAACCCGCAGATGAGGATGAGGGTGAGGGGCTTCGTTACGATGTGCGCTTAAGTCTTGGTGGAGTTCGCCTAAAACGGGTGCAAATATGCCGTTAATCTGAGTGATGAGGGATTGATGGGTGCGGAAACTTTTGTTGAGTATGACTTCAACGCCATCCGTATTCAGGATGCGATCGCGAAACTGATTGAAGACTCTAACATCGGCTCGCCGGAAACCATAAATGGATTGTTTCACATCCCCGACAATCGTTAGCTGGCTGTGGTGAGTCAAGACCTCCAGTAACTCGGCTTGAGTGGGGTTGGTATCCTGAAACTCATCAACTAAAAAAACCTGCCAGCGCTGTTGGTAGTAAGATTGCACTTTTAGGTCAGACAGCGCCCGGAGGGCGTGAACTTCTAAGTCAGCGAAGGTCAGGATTCTCGAACGGCGCTTTACACTGTTCAAGTAGTCCAGGACTGACCCATACGCTTCTCGCAGTGCTGGGAGCATTTCGAGGAGTTGGGTGTCTATCGAGCCGAATTCGAGAGTTATTAAGTCAGCATCCAGTGCCTTTTCGACTTGACCCCGCAGGTTCTTGAGGACATCTTTAACGATTTCTAAGGCTCCTGCCTGCCAATTTTTTTTGCTCCCGACGTTGAGTTTAATGCTGTTGATTGCTGCCAATGACTCTTGGAGGTTCTCTTTGCTCTCTATAGCCGTCATGGCTTGCACTGCAACTTGTCGAAATTCCTCAAGGCGATCGCCTGCTTTTCCTACAAATTGATTCAGGGTGTTTCGAGCTTCTTCCCAACTCGGATGGTTTAACAACTCCTCTAATGCCTGCTGTTGTAACTGCGCTGCCAAGTTCGACCAATTTTGCGTTCCCTTACACAAAGCGCGTTCGGCAGCAATGGGGTCTGCAATTAAGCTCTCCAATGCCTTAGACATTAAAGAGTAGGGAATTAGCTCATATAAGCGAGCCGGTAACTGAGCTAATGCAGCTTCCAGACAATCCGACAGCCAAAGTTCGCCCTCTAGTTCGTCTAGGATGGTAAAATCTGGTGGAACCCCCGCCTCGTTAGGGTGTTCGCGACAAATGCGGCTGGCGAGGGCATGAAGGGTACTAATCTGAGCGGCTTCTAATTCCGCTAACAGGTCAGTTCGATCCGGAAGCTGTTTGGCGACTAAGGCACGAATGCGCGATCGCAATTCCTTCGCAGCCTTCTCAGTAAAGGTCACTGCGACAATTTCCAACGGGGAAAAGTCGTTCTCCCGCAAATAGTAGAGGTAGCGTTCAGCCAGCATATGGGTTTTACCCGTTCCCGCACCGGCTGTTACGGCAACGCTAGTTTTGGCATAAGCGGCGGTTTGCTGTTCAGTCGTCAGACTCATGTTGAAGCTCTAATAATTGTTTGCGGCTCAAGCGGGTTCCCTTGCGACAAACCAAGTCAAAGGGACAGGTTCTACAGGCATTTCTGTCAACATCAGGTTCAACGGGGTAGTGTCCCATCTCCAGATGAGATTTGACCCGCTCGGCAAAAGCTGCTAGTGCTGCCTCGTCTCGTTTGGGTTTAATTGGCTTGCGCGTCTTTAGCGAGTAGTAGTAGGCATCAGTGACTGTCTCACTGGGAAAAAGCGTTCCCACCACATCCATATATATAGACAGTTGGATATCCAACTCCGCTTTGCCAAGCGCGTTTTTTACTCCTGCTGGTTTTGTAGAACTAGTTTTGTAATCGAGTAGAGCCAGCCCGTTGGGAGTTCGGTCAATTCGATCTACTTGTCCCTTAACCCTGAGTCCCTGCCATAGGGCTTCCTTAAACTCCGTCTCTAGAGAAACTATCTCCACACCCGCTTCCAGAAACTTTGGCTCGGTAAGATTGAGGCTCAAAACCTTGAGATGCTCGTCTCGGCGCACATCCCACGCAGAAAGGGCGGGGAATTCTAAATCCTGCTCGGCTTGCAGGAATGCCATTTTTAGTTGTTCGGGTCCAACCAAATGCAGGTCAGCAGCACTTGTTACAGGAGCTAGGGCTAACTCTAGGCTGCGGTGGTAGAGTTGTCCTTTAAGTGCAAAACCCAAATCCGACTCAGCTTCCTGTAGTTCCTTGAGACGGAGTACCTGTTGAGCGAACCATTTGAAGGGACATTGCCCTAGAGTTGTGAGTTGGGAGGCGCTGAAGACTCGCGAAGTCGGGTCAATCGCTAGACCAACCACCCCGTCAAACTCATTGGCTGGCTCTGGACTCTCACGCCGCTGCTCGATGCCCCAAGCACGGACAGCATTTGCAAATACTGAGTCGGTTAGTAAAGCAAAGCTAGGTTCTTGAGCGTCGAGCAAACCATCTCGTCTGAGGTAAAGCCGACGGGCTTCTTCCAAACTGGCAATTGGTAACAAAAGAGGAGGAAACGCTTCCAAGCCCAACTGTTTTAGATAGGGCGTTGGCAGGGATGGCTCTTTCCCAATTAGCTGGGGATAGGAGAAAGTCACGGTGGTTCCTGCCACCTGCAAAAGCGTCCAGAAGGAAAATGCCTCCCGTTGAGCGGATTGGGCAGCGGTTTCAAAAAGAAATCCGTGTCTGACTAACCGTTTGCGTTCGTGGAAGTCCAGCACCGGGTCATTTTCAATTGGGGCAGGCAAAAGTCCCTCGGCGGTTCCCAGGACGAAGACGTGTTGGTAGTGAGCGCCAAATAGAGAGAGTGGCGTGTGCAACTCTACCCCACCCCGACCGGGTTGGGCTGGAACGCTTAGCAGCGCCAGGGTGTCAGTAACATCTTGAATAAAGTCCTCCAGACTAATCCTCTCGGTTTCCGGTTTAGCCAGGTCTACCAACGCTTCCTGCACTCGATAGAACGCAACAATTTCTCGCGCCCAACGTCTGCCACGTCGTCGCAGCTCAAAGGTATTGAGTACGTCTTGTAAGCGCTGCACCCACTCAGCACGTCTATCCCGTTTCGGCCAGTCAAGTAATGACAGGTCAACTCCCAACTTCTGCCAATCGTTGCGATTGCTGGGATGGCGCTTGCGAGCCTCTGCCCAAATATTGGCAGATAACTTTCCAGCCATTGGGTGACTCAGCAGTTTCGCTGTAGACTCGAAGGGGAAGTTATCTCTGATGACTTCGAGTAATAGTTGTACCCACGCACCCAACCGAGTTTCCCGCAAGGGGATGCCGTAGAGAGCGCGGACGGGTAGGTCATATTCCCAGGCAATATCAATTACGGTAGGACCGTAGAAGGCATCATCGCGGGCAACCAGCACGATTTCATTAGCAGCTACTCCCTCGTGCAGCAAGTTTTTCACCTGAGCAAGAACTCCCCGCACTTCAGCTTCCAGGTTGGGATAGACGTGAGCGCTGACCCCAACTGGGACGGCTGTGCTATCAAGAAAACACGCTGATAGCTGCTCTCCCAAGAGTTCGCGATCGCTCCAGGTGTTTGGCTCTCCTACTATTTTCCTTTTGAAGTCTGAATTTTGAATCTTGAATTCATCCACTACCCAGCCTTGTTGCTGTAGCCAGCCTATGGCTTCTCGATTACTGGTGAAAATATCCTCCTCGGTACAGGGCAAAATCATCACGCTGCCCTCGCCAGCTACAGCATTCAAAAATGCCAATTCGTCCCTACGGGGATGGAAGTAACCATAGATAAAAATTGACTGTCGTTCGGGTTGGAAGCGGGTGGCTTGCCAAAAAATTTCTGCTGGGTCAATTGCTCCAACGGCTCTCAGCCTTACCTGGTAAGCATCGGCTAAACGTGCTAACTGCTGCACCCGCTCACCCAAAAAATTTTTCAAAGCCTCCAAATCTACACCAGCTCGGAGGATGGCTTTGAGGGCTGGTGTAAGAGCGCGAGCGGTTCCTTCGATATCTAAGGGATTGATGACTTCACGAACAGCACTACGCAGGGTTCGGTAGGCTGTTAAGGGAGAGGCGACAGTCAAGCCGTTAGTGCGAACCCACTTCTGCGCTAAGGTTTCCAAGTTTTGGTGCGGGACTTGCAACGCTCGCGCTGCTTGTGGCGTGGGAGCGAGCGCTCTGAAATGAGGGCGATTGGCTAACTGCTGGAGTAGCGGCTGAGGTATTGAACTGAGATAGAGAGTTCGCTGCATTTACCTGCCGCTAAGTTCTGAAATGTTCCTGACTATACTGACACTGGTCATAGATTAATGGCTAACGATTATTGAATAGCGATCGCTGAAGAAGGAACGAAGTCATTTACCCTACAAGGGTAAATGACACCCGCCTACACCGTTCTGGCACAATCTTGGAGTTGGTGCAACATACGTAATCCATCACAATCCTCTGGGAGTGTAAGTTCTTCTTTAAGTGTTCCCACCCGTAGAGGCGAGTTTGACAACTCTCTCAAATGAATTTATTGATTCCAAGCTATTCGACTCAACGCAATAGGCTCGTTTTTGTTAGGCTATCGAAACTCTACACCTCAACTTGTCGGTCACCCCGTTGACAAATTCCAGCCGACTGGAATTTGTCAACGTATCAAAATAACGTAATATAATCCGTGTCCTGGTAACAGGACACGCTCGCATTTTCTTTTCGCACGCTTGCTGGGAAAAAGGGAACAGAGGGTATCCGTTAAAGGGAAAAGTCGAAAAACGGGTTCCCCATATCACGACTGCGGCATGACCTACGCAGCATGAGGTGAAAGCAAGAATTCTTCTAGTTCTACGCCAGACGACGCGAGAAACTCGCTTGGAGGCTATCGAGATGAGTTGCTTAAAATGCTTTTAACTTTGTCTATTGACCACCACATAGGTTGGTTCTGTCACGCGGTATGTTCCACCTGCTCTTGCTTCTAAAAAGGCCATCCCTTTATCAAAAATAACCTTGTACTCCTGACCATCTTGTCGGTAGATTTCCAGATCGCGGCCATGAGGGAGATCAAAACGTTCGTGCCAGCGTTTAACGTGAACTTTAAGATTATTCTTGGTCGGCTGGAGTCGAGTGAACACTGTTGTTAACTTCTTTGATAGCTCGGAAGCATCCCTAGCATCCCTATCCTCAACAGTTAAAATGAGTACCTGAGACTCAGAGTCTAATCCGTCGCCTTGCAACAGGTCGGCCAGAATTTCGGCTCCTGCCACTCTCAAGTAGCGATCGCGATACACAAGCTTCTTCACCTTGCTCCCCAACAAAACACGCTCTATTTCAAGTTGCTTTCGGAGTTCTGGCAGGCTGAGGTCGCCGTGCCAGTTGGGGTTTGTAGGTTCTAGGGAGAGTACCCAGGTATCTGGGTCTTCCAGCTCTTCTGGTTGGATAACTCTGGCACGCTCACGCAACTCTGATAACCGATTGAGAACCGTCTCAACGCCTTCAGAGCTGCGGGTTTGAAACCATACCCGCGATTCATCCTCTAAGTGCTGGTACAACTGTAGCGCTATCCGACTGGTTTGTTTGGTGCTTAAACAGAGAATTGGGAAAGCCTCAGCATCAGCAGACGCCTGGTAAAGCTTCACTAGACCTTGGTCTATCCACTGCTGTAAGCGTTTACGCCATACCTTGACGTGATCTCGCTTCCCTAAGTCTGAATCGGAAACCGCATTGGGTTCTGGTAGATGACTCACAATCAATTCCAGTGGAAAGCCACTACGCTCCATTGAGTAAACTGCATCTGTTAGCAGATTTAACCAAGGCAGAGTTGAACCCTTATTCAAACCCAACTCATCTGTTAGCTGAGGCAAATAAATCAGGCTATCTGGTCCAGCCATCCGGCAAAGTGCAGGCAGATTATCTGCAATCTGAGACAAACTGACTCGGTTGGCATTGGGGGCAAAATTTTGCAGGTCTTCATCAGGACTAACCCGCTCAACTATCGGTCTGAGAAAGTTTGCCACCAGATGACGGTTCAACTGGGCATGAAATGGCTGGTTTGAGTAAGTTTTCAAGCAGTCATAGCAACTGGTTTCACAAGTGCAGGAAGAAACGATTTGATCGGTTTTTTTCAAGACTTCATCGAAGCGATTGGCAATGCGCCTGCTGTATCCTGCTCCCCCTGGAACATTGTCATAAATAATAATCTCAGCTCGTCTGTCTGCTAGGGGTACAAACAATCCATCCAATTCTGTTCGAGGTACATCAATCACTTGGGCAGCTGCCGCCAGCAGTGCATAGGTGAGAGAGAGCCAAAACTGCAAACCAGGGTTCTGATTGTCTGCATTTAAAGCAATTGTTCCGTCATCTTCGTATTGAATATCTGACCCAAACAGGGGTATGGGTTTTGTATTGAGGTCGAAGACAATTTTCAGCAAATCGCTGCGGAATTCATGCCCCAGATGAGTTAGCTCGTACCAACCCGAACACTCCTTGCCTGTAATTGGATGATAATGAGTAGATCGCGATGATGTAGAACTGAGTGAGGACTTTTTACCACGTTTCTTTTTGCTATTTTTTTCGCGTTCTTGTTGCACCCAATCACTGAGATCGCGTCCACAGCTATTACAAATCGCAAAGCCCTGCTTGTCGAAGCCTTTACCATTCCCCAATGAACCCTGATTCGCTAGAAAGAAGTTTCCTCCTTTGCTCACAGTGAGGGTGTACAGATCTAACTCAGACGGCAGACTCTCTGAAGAATCGCCATCATTTATTAAGAAAATCTGCGAGATCGGCTGGCGCTGACTCTTGATGTAGGGTGTCACTTTTGAACCTGCTGTCCAGTCAGTTGTGAATGCTTTGGGAACCTTATAGACCTTCATTTTTTGGGCAGCAGGTGAGGGTGGCTCCTGGCGACAGACGGGACAATCTTCTACTAAGTCGTCTTCCCTATTGGAAGCTATAAAATTATTACAGTTCTGACAAACCCAATAGTATTTCTTTTCTAGGTCTCCTGGTTTGAGAATGCCAACACTTTTGTAAACCCGGTCATCTACAACTATTTCCTGGTCCGGAGCATATTCACCAAGAGCAAGGCGGCGATCGCGCTCTAGTCGATGCCTTCCGTGAGCAGAGTTGTATCGATCGCTCTCCCCAGTCAGGAGGCGAACCACATCAATCGGAAAGCCATAGATGGGTAAAATACTGGCTTGGGCAAGTTCGTCATGTAGGCGACGTGCGGCAATCTTGTCTAGTTCACGCTTTGTGTAACTAATGAGTTTGGCAATCTTCTCCAAGTTTTTAGTTTCAGATGGATCGATAACCCGCTTTTGCAGCTGAGCCATTACTTCTGCTAAGCTATCCCAATCTTTAAGCTGCTGCTGTTGAAACTTAGTAATCTCTTGGGCAAATTCCTCAAGCACCGTAGCAGCTTGACCCCCCTGTTCGCTATCTAACCGAGTTAGCCAAAGCACAGTTAGGTCAAGAGCTTCATCCGTGTTCAGCCATTCTTGTAGTTGGCAGCTCATTGCATCAATTGGGGGAGTGAACTTCCCAGAAGAGGCTGGAGCTTCTACAGGTAACTTTAGAAATTGGGCAATCGTTACTTCTTCTGCACCGAGACTCTGCTTTCTCAAAAACGCAGCTAGTAATTCTGCTCGAATATGGCGCTGCTGAATTTGGAAATTACGGGAATCAAGTTTAGGGATCTGATTGCTACCAGCAATTAGCTGTTCGGGTTGCTCAAAATAAAAGCGGTCATGGGGACGGCGCTGCCCATACATTAAAGTAACAGCCACTCCATCTGTTCGGCGTCCGGCTCGTCCAGCTCTCTGCTGGTAGTTGCTCACATGGGGGGGAAAGTTACGAAGAACCACAGCTTGTAGCTCACCAATATCTACACCCATCTCCAATGTTGTAGAACAGCTAAGCAGATTGATTTGACCACGACGAAAACGGTTTTCGCGTTTTTCTAGTTCGCCGACACCTAACTGAGCTGTATGTTCTTGCGATCGCAGCGGCAACGGTGAGCGTTTTTTAATGAGATACTGCTGATGATGTTCGTTTGCAGCCTGTTCAATTCTTTCGGCTATGTAAGCCTTGAGTTCCCCATCACACTTATAAGCCGGACATCTCTCCACATGGAGTGTCCGCTGATTGATTTCTAATAGGCTTGATAATTCTGGAACATGAAAAATCTGTTGACAGCGATTACACTGATACCAATCTTGCTGCGTCTCAAGAATATTTAACCGCTTCCAGTTGAGTTGATAGCCATTCTTAGCTGGAACCAGTAAGCGATACTCTTTAAGCCGCTCAAAAAGCCAGATAAAATCTTCTCTATTAGGAAATTTATCGCCAAAGAGTTGTAAGAAATACCAACCCAACCGATTTGGCGGTTGCCTGACCTTACCGTCTTTCCAAGGCATAAAAACGGGAGAGTCTTTAAATTTTTTCTTTTCATCTTCCGACTTTTCCAAAAACAGATAATTTTTTGATTTGCCCTGAGCATCTACCATTTCAGGACGCCCTCCATCAACTCCTCCAGTTTCTGGGAAATAGCTAGATGCTCCTTCAATACTGACAATTCCCGTGCGCCGAATAATGTCTGTAAGAACAATCAAGAAAATTCGAGCTTCACCCTTGGTTATTCCAAATTGACGAGCAACCCAGTCAATCAGGCGCTCGTCTAATTGAATATGACAAGTTAATAGTGCAAATGCTTCTAAGGTCGAACGGCGGTTAAAAGGAAGGGCAAATTCCCGAAGTAGTATCTCCTTAGCGCGTTTCTCAGCACTATCTTGGCAATCCCTCTCATTTTCCAGACTTTCCGGGTCTTCTGGACAATAGCTGAGGTAATTACGCCTAGAATCTCGGTCAGGATGGGAGATAGAAATTTCAAAGAATTTATTCTTCAGTTTATCTGTCACCTGAGTGACCGAAGCGAGACCAACAGCATCCTTGACCTCTTGGAATGCTTGCCAAAGCATCTGGCGATAGACCATCTCTGTGTGAGTCCGTTGATAGTCTGAGGCAAAAAATGCAGCATCCTGACGCCCATCCGAAAAGGTTAGTAGTTTGCGCTTCGAGGAGTTTCTTTCAGTCTTTTCTGGTTCGGGTAATAGCTCAAAGAGGCTATCAATCATTGCCTCTAATGGAGCATCGGTGTAAGCGACAAACCGATTAATGGCTTGGGCACGAATTGGTCTGGCACTACAAGCAGCACACTTGGGTAAATAGCAGCCATCCAGATTTTTATCATCTTGTTTGTAGCGATGCCATGCTAAATAAAATTCACCTTCTGCTGCTGGTGTTGATGTGAAGGGTTTATCTGAAGGAATACCAATCCAAGCATTCCGCCGAAATCGAATTGTAAAAGTCTTTAGTGCTTCTGATTTTTGTTCTTCCTCCTCTTCGCCGACTTCCTCTTCTTCTGTCACGCTGTCTAAGATGCTAGAAGTCAGAGTGTAGATTTTGGTATTCTCTCTTAACCCTTGAGTCGATCTGGGCAGGGATTGTAGTTCTCCCGAATCCTTGCGTTGAGTAAAGGCATAGGCTTGACCGCATTGCGAACAGCTTCCCAATTCCAGTACCGGGGAAGTACAGGAATCACAGGTGGTTTTTTCATTCAGATAAAGACGCCCGTATTGTAGCGGACGCTCTGAATGATTTGGATCGCGCACAGCCCCCGAACAGTCAGGATTGATACAGGTATAAAGTCCTTCTAGACTGCGAAAGAGAAGATGAAGTCTAACGGGTAGTAAAGGTAAGTCCTCTGGGTTTTCACGAGCTAAACTACCTAACTGGAGTAGATAAGCCAGTGCTAGCTTGGCATCTGTATCATCGACCGAGCCATCTAATTTAATCGGCAGATTGACACCCCACAATTCTGTAGAGCGAACAACCTGTTCCCAAGGCTGAGGCTCACGCTTGAGTAGGTTGATCAATCGATGCACTAGGGGATGTTGTTTGAGGGCACACCAGAGAAATTTGTGGATATCTCCGTCAGCTTGAGACTGTGCTGCCTCTAATTGCTGGGCAGGTACAATTGCACTGAGTTGATCGAACCATTGACTTATAGGGGCATCGGGTTCTGGCAATTCTAGAATGCTCAGATACTGCAAAATCTCTTCATTCGTCAGTTCAGCCGGTAGAGTGTGAGGCTTGCCAAGTCTAGCTTCGGCAGTGAGGCGATCGCCCCGAATTACCTGACTAAACGATTCCCCAAAAAGCTCTCCGGCAAAATCCTTGACGTTCTGATCAACTCGCTTATCCCCTAAGCTAGCACTGGTAGCAATGCAGCGAATTTTACCCTTTTGTTCCACACCTACAGAAGCTTTAAATCGCTCCAGTAGCATGGAAACTTCAGTACCCTTAGAACCATCGTAAGTGTGAGCTTCGTCTACTACCAACATCTTGAAGGTATCCACTGAAGCCTCAAAGATTTTCCTTCGCTCTATAGGGCGAATTAACATATGCTCCAGCATAGAGTAGTTGGTAATCAGAATATGAGGCGGTGCTTCCCAAATTTCCTCTCGTGAGAGCAGTTGAACCTGGCTTGTTTTCTCAATAGCTTGCTCGATTAATCTCTCATCATTTAAAGATTCTCTTTCTGCCTCGGTAAATAGCTGGCGTAGTTCCTCTGGTTCATAGGCTTCAAATTCTGCTGCCAGGGACTCTAATGCCTTTTTTTTCTCTTTTTCAGTCCGGCTGGTGTAAAATCCAAATCGAATCCTCGCTGTCTTTTGACGACACAGTAATTGCCGCAGGCGTTTAACCTGGTCATTAACCAAGGCGTTCATCGGGTACAAAATTACTGCCCGTACTCCAGCTAATGATAAGTTATCTCCTTCTTTGAGCAGCATATCCAGCATTGGAATCAGGAAGCACTCTGTTTTTCCTGACCCCGTGCCAGTGGCAACGACAATGTTTTGCTGTAGCTGAATAACTGCCCGGAGTGCTTGTTCTTGGTGTTCGTAAAGGGGACGGCTACTGGGTGTGAACAGACTCGCCATGTCTTTTTGCAAAACCCCCTGATTGACCAACTCGCTAACACTGTTTGCAGTTCGATAGGGTTGGGACCCTTCCAGGTAAGGGTGCTGCCAAACGTTTCCAGGTTGCTCCAGTAGTTGCTTCAAACCGTAGCGTAGATGGGGGTCACGCAGCGGGTAAGCTGTGAGCAAGTGACGGATAAAGTCTTCACGGGGCTGTTCGACTGCTGCAATGGGGTCAAGATAACTTTTCATACTAATACACATCCCAAACGATTAAATGCTGCTTCCACGAGGTGACGGTTAGCTGGTTGAAAATAACGAGTCCTGTAGTGATCGCTATCAGGCTTAGACAAAGCCCAAAGCCATCGAGCGTAAGCACTTTGGAGAATAATTCCCTGTAGATTAAGTTTGCCTTGTGCTTTATCCCAAGGGATTTTAATAGGAAATCCTGTTTCCTTGTCTCGCTCAAACATTGCCAAAATTGCTACATCTGGCTCTAATTCATAAAAATGTGGTTCTTCAAACCAGAGATACTCACCAGTCGGGATTTTTAATAAATCCTGGTTTTTGAGACTTTTATGATGACACTCTTGCCATCGATCTTTCTGAACTGCATCTCCGGGGATATATCGCCGTACACTCTTGCCTTTTTCCCAGTTAATTGAAAATGGATCGGCTGACCAAGGAGAGCGCAATTCAGATTTCGGCTTGCGGGGAGATGGTAAACGCTCAACGCTATCATCGACTGTAAGTAAACGAATGCCAACTTTGCTGAGGCACTCCTTCATTCTGTGAAGGTGCTGTACTTCCACATCTAGTTGCAATGGATTATGGCTATTCTGTTGAGTGTGAAGTGCTTGATGAGCCAAATGGAGATAAGCGCGATCGCCCCGAAATAGCAAACCTGTTAAGTTTTCCTGCTCTGCTAAGACTAAGCTTGGTGGAGCCATACAATAACAGTTCCGAGTTCCTGCCAGAATCTCTCCCTGTGCTTGTAATTCATGGAGAGCGTCCAGAACTTTAGCCTCAAAATCTTGTTGCTCCTCATTCGGAGAAAGACTTGAACGTAGTAGAGAGACAATCTGATATCTGGTTAAAGCCAATGGCATTGCTGGATTACTGGGATGACGATGACTGCTTAGCAGTAAAGTAATTTTTTCAGTTAACATTCTTGTATGATTTTTTTGTTAATTTTATAATTTTATTTTTTCTTGCTTTTATGTTTTGTATGGTTTTATGAATTTGTTCGGTTTTTATTGCAATAAATTTAATCTCAAAGTCACAATCTTTATGCTTAATACTGTTTAATACAAAGCGTAAATTATTTAATTTAAGTAAATCTAGTTCTCGATTATTTAAGTTTTTCAATTCTATTAAAAATGAAAAATGATAATTTCCATTCTTTAAACTTGAATCTAGATACATTTGGTTTAAAATCAAATTTTTGAGTCCACCATTTTTAAGCGTTCGCTTGGTACTAGATGCTAGGCGACGAGATACTAAGCTATAGAAACTATCAATGAATCTATTTTTTGTTAAAGAAAATTTGTAGAAACACAACTCAAGCTTATACCATTGAGAAATTAATGGTGATGGCGGTTCTAGTAAAGCTTGTAACTTCTCTAAAATAGCTCTGAAATTCAACCATTTAGGAAAATAGTACGGATTAGTTTGTAGGCTAGAGATAACTGTTTCTATCCATTGGCAGTCATAGTCATAATTCAGGCAATTAATTGCCTCCCAGAAATCTCTAATAGGTTCGTTATCTAGGATGGTGTAGCAGTAAATTTCCAAATATTCGTTTTCTTTGGTTTCATCAGGTAGCTCATATTGATTACTGCTGCACCACCAACCAAAATTTTGAGGAGATGACTCTGAGCTGAGTAACTGGATATGATAAATCCCAGCCGGGAGCTTCAAAGGAACACTGATTGATTCTTCTGGTTGTTCAGCTAATAAGATTTCAATGTCTACTGGTTCCCTTTGAGGTAGTAGGAAATTCCAGCAAGACAGGGAATACTGACAATTAAGTTGCAATCCAGAGATACTAATTGCTTGATTTTCCCAGGTCCAACTTATAGGCTTCGTCTCAACCAGTCGCTGCCATTCTAAACCTAAGCGTTGATAATCTAGTGCATACCAATCTGACTGGGGCAATAAGTCATACAGGGCAGCCAGACTAATATTTAAGTGTCCTGATGAATCTGCTCGCACTATCGAAAATCTTTTATCATGTCTATTTGACAATAACAACGTGACTTCTTCTAGAGTCCATAATTCTTCAATCTTGACTTCTTCTGCCCAAAATTTATCTAAAGATTTGTACTGAATCGGTAATTTATCTACTCTGCCCTGAATATTGCTATGCTGAGGCGTTGCAGGTAGCCTCTCTACAGATGTTTTGAATAACTGATATGCTGATTTAATCTCAAAGATATAAGACCAGCGATGCTCTTGATTATAGAAACGAACTTCATAAGCGCCTGGTTCAGTAATCCATTGCTCCAGAGGAATTGATTGCCATTTGTCACTTGGTAGGAATTTCTTAGTGATAATATCTATAGATTGCTGACGGATGAGGTTCTCAAGGGATATTTTAAAGCACGTTTCTTGATTGGTAGGAGGATACCAAAAGGTAGGAGTTTCTAGATAAATAGATTTATTGCCATTAAGCTTCAATCCTGTTAAAATGGGCTGTTTATTACTAGAAATTTGCCAATGTATCAACTGAGGATTGTGTTTATCATTAGAAGGAAAGATAATAGCAGATTTACTCGCATTCAGCCTAAAGCGTTTACCCTGCCAGCCTCTAATACTTGAGGGCACACAGCTATCTAATATTTCAATCCCATTTGATAAATCTAACTGAATCTCTTTGGGAGTAAAGCAAATAATTTCTTCAGTTCCCCTGATGATTGGACTAGCCATGTTGAGCGGGAGGCGATCGCCACTCCAGGCATCAAAAATCAAACAAGGCAAATCACTAGCTACACCTTCAAGCTTCCAATCAATTAAGCATTTACCCTGGTGATCCAATAACTGCCATGTCCATAGCTCTGCCACACTCCTTACATGAACAACTTGTTCGGGAATTATGAATTCTCCAGAAGTAAGAATTTCCCCCTGCCAAGAGACTTCCGGAATTTGACAGTAGGTTCCACCCAAGTACTTCCATTCCTTTTTCCAAGGACTTTGTTCTGGCAGCACTAGCTGAATATATAAGGAGTCAGCAACATCCAAGACTAGGGATAGAGGCTTTTGGCGACGGCTGATAATTTTGCCACTACTCCCCTTAGGACGCTCCTTAGGAGTTAAAACTTGAATCAGGCTATCCCAATTTCTCAAAAAAAAGTTCTTTGGTAAGTCATAGTTTCCTAGCAGTTGCTCGCGCTGATTCTCATCTTTTAGCTTTTCGGGTGATATTCCTTGGCGTTCAAGTTCTTGAGCCACTGTAGCAATGCCTTGAACTAACTGCCCAGAGATTGGCTCAACTTCATCTTCTTCCTTCTCCGAGCAACTAGATTTGAGGAAATGAATTAGAGTTCTCCATTGAGGATGCTTTTCCTGGCAAAAATCAAGTAGTTCCTGGGAAAGCTCATGACTGCGGGTGTGGGCAAGTTCCCACCATCCATACTCATCTGAAACTTCCTGAACTAACAGGGAAAAGTGTTTAAGGTTTGAAGAGGGGATGCCGCTCTGTAACCATAAAGTTGATACATACTTATGCCCTCCCTTAGCTCTGACAAGACCCAGATTATCAATACCTTTATCAATAATGTGACGGAATGCGTTTTCTACCTTTTGGCTATGAGATAGCTTCAGAATACGGCAAAAACCTTGCCAAAATTTTTCGTCAGAACTTGAATCGTAATAGGCATACTCAGATGCAGTAAAAGTTAGAAGCTTGAGCCAATCCTGGTGAGATTTGTTAAACCGCTCACGTAGAGAGTCATAAGTAAGGTTATTGGAGCCTAATCGCCTTAAGTTGGAGCCAAGACTATTCCGAATTCGATCTGTGTCTTTTTTGGGAAGGCGGACACTACCCAAGAACCTAGAACCAGCGGGGCGATCGCGATGAGTCCAGTGTGATGAGATTTGCTGCCAAAGCTCCTCTGTGTGTTCAGATATAGAAAAGTTAAAACTAGTCATTACTGGGTAGATAGATAGCCAAACTGATTAACTTAAGTAATTCCTTTAACAGCGTTTCCACTTTGAAATGCTATTGCTCCGAGTTCAGAGGTTGCCCTGACTGACAAATCGAGAGAGGACTTACTTATAGAGTTCCCGGAATTTCACACGAAGTAGCAATTTTGACTGAAAAAGCACAATCAATATAGAAGGCTGCTTAGACGGGAGCTTAGGACGTTATGTCAGTCAATCAGGGCGTAGCCTGAATCCCTTTTAGCACCCTATCTCAACTGCATAGTAGCAAGGTTCTCTCCTACCCCCCTAAAAATTCCCAGTATTTAGTCAATTAACTAAAAATACCTAAAAAGCTTGTCTAGGCAAGCTTTTAGACATTAACCTGAGTACATACTGATTATTTTTTTTAACTTGACACATAAAATGGTCAAGAAGGCTACCACCCATCCCTATGCTGACCTCCCTGCTTTTGAGCGGTTAATACTGCTGATTGCTACCTTTGTGCAGTATCCCGGTGTAGGCAGTAGTGATTCTAGTGATGCAGTCGATAGTAAATCTGGAGAGCATCATGATGCACTGGTTGAGGTGTCGCTGCGCTTGCAGGAAGTAGCTCGTGACTGTGGTATCGACTTGCCAGCCTATTCAGTGCATACCCTGCGGAAAGATTTGCGTACATTGCGTCGCTACAAACTTCTAGACGATCGCATGTATCGTTGGGGCTACTACCTAGGTACTGGAGCAATGAGTCGAGCCGAGTTACAGGTTGCTCTTAATGCCCTGCGATCGCAGGCTAACTATCAACAGGAGCCTCAAGTCAGCCGAATTTACCAAACATTAATGCGGCGGCTCCGCGGATTGGAGCTAGCTGGTGAATTTTGCTACCCAGTTCGATCCCAAATCAACCGAGCGATCGTCTACACCAATCCTGAAGAAATGATGGCTCACAGCAAGTATCGCGGCACCCTCTTTGAAAGACTAGAAGAACTAGAAGCCACCATTATCCGAGGGCAAGCGATTGAACTTTACCGAAGTCGTAATGCTTATCAAACAGGAGTTACTCACTATCTCACTGTCTGGCCTGTGCAACTCATCTACTCTGACATTGCCTGGTATCTCCTGCATGAGGATTGTCAGAATGGGCATCTTGCTGCGTCAAGGCTTGATCGCTTCAGCGATCACTTCAAGCGGCTTGATGTAGAGGGTCGTGGTTCAACAGCACAGTGGCAAAGTCTCCAGGTTGCCAATCGGCTGATCGAAGCTGGCTGGGGTCTCTACTTGGGTACAACAGAGGAGCAACAGCTAGAACGGCTTGGGCAGTTGGACTTTACCAGCGTGACTGTGCGTTTTTTCCCAGAAGTGATGGCATTCATTCTGGAAGGCGAAAAACGTCATTCCAGCCAGAAAATTTACGAGGGACCCAAAGCTCCAGATGGCAAACCGACCTACGTGGACTACAACGTCAAACTTCCACCCCGCTCGCTCAATGAATTCAGCCGTTGGGTTTATCGCTTTATGAACAGTGCCCAATTCCTAGAACCTTTAGAAATGGTCGAAAAGCACAAGCAAGCTGCTCAGGATTTGCTCACTCGTTATCTTTAAATTTCTTGCTGGCTGAATTTTGTACAGCGGCTGATACTGAGTTGTAAACGAAGGTGGATTCAATCTATCGTCTGTCCATTAGGCTAGTCAAACTAGAGATAACCGCGATTAGTTCGGATGGTTCAACGGGTTTTGTGATATGCATCTGATAGCCAGATAACAGGGCAAGCTTTCGATCCTCCTGCCGTGCATAAGCGGTGAGTGCGACAGCGGGAATTTTTCCGCCCTGTGTTGGAGGGAGCGCTCGCACAAGGCGTATGAACTGATAACCGTCTTCTTCGGGCATACCAATATCACTCACCAGCACGTCAGGTTTATTGCTTTCCAGCAACTCCAAGGCTTGCACAGACGAGCCAGCCGTGATCACAGATGCTTGGGCTTGTTCAAGAATCACCTTAATTAATTCACGCGCATCTGGCTCGTCATCCACAACTAGCACGTTGACTCCACTGAGGTTAGGTGCGTCAGGGTCAGTGGAAGCGTTGTCACCTGTTTCTAAAGTAAGCTCCTGGAATTCAACAGTTTTGGCATGAACCGCAACCAGCGGTAGGGCAACCACGAACGTCGCACCAAGTCCTGCTCCTGCACTTTCAGCCCGAACCGTCCCCCCATGCAACTCGGTCAAACTGCGGACAATAGAAAGACCCAGTCCAAGTCCTCCATGACGGCGGGTGGTAGAGCCATCGGCTTGTCTAAATCGCTCGAACACATAGGGTAGAAACTCTGGCTCAATTCCTTGTCCGGTGTCAATGACGCTAATTTCAACGTGCGATAGCACCCGCTCCAAAATTACTAGAACCCTACCTGCTTTTGGGGTGAATTTAATCGCATTTGATACTAGATTCCAGATGATCTGTTGTAATCGTGCTGGGTCGCCTGAAACAACCCCGGCTAGGGGATCTAACACCTTCTGTAAGCGAATCTCTTTAGCTTCTGCTGCCAGTCGCACGGTTTCCAGCGCGGCTTCAATCACTGACACCAAATCTACCCGCTGCACATCCAGCCGAATTTTGCCAGAAATGATGCGGTTCATGTCCAACAAATCCTCGATCAGTTGCGCTTGCATTCGCACATTGCGATCGATCGTATTCATGCCTTGCTCAACCATCTCTGGTTTGAGTCCGCCTTTGCGAAGCAGTTGCGACCACCCCAAGATGGCGTTAAGTGGCGTGCGAAGCTCATGAGACAGCGTTGCCAGAAACTCATCTTTCATGCGACTGACTCGCTCAGACTCCGTTCTGGCTGCCCGTTCCCGCTCTAGCAATTGTTCTCGTTGTTCCAATAGCTGTCTCTGATCGTCGATATCAGTACAGGTGCCAAACCAGCGGATGATGTTTCCCTGGCGATCGTGGATGGGAAGTGCCCGCCCAATGAACCAACGGTAAGCACCATCAGAAGCCCGACGAAAGCGATATTCAACCTCGTAAGGTTCACCCGTTTTGAGGGAATGCTGCCAAACTTCTACAGCGCGATCGTAGTCATCAGGATGGAGGTAATCTTTCCAGTTCCAACCTTCGTCATGGGTGTGGGGCATTCCCGTGTAGTCGTACCACCGCTGATTGAAGTAATCGTGATAGCCGTCGGTTGTGGTACTCCAAACAATCTGCGGCATCGTATCGGCGATCGTCCGAAACTTCGCTTCACTTTCACGGAGGGCAGTTTCTGCCTGCTTGCGTTCACTGATATTGTGGAAATAGACCGACAGCCCTTCGGTCGCGGGGTAAATGCGAAGTTCAAACCAGGTGTTGAGGGCTGGATAGAATTGATCGAGTTCAATCGTAATCTGTTGTTCGGCTGCCTGACGCAACGCCTCCTCAAACGGTGAACCGACCCAATCAGGAAAGGCCTCCCATATCACTTGACCCAGTATCTCAGATCGGCTTTTTTGCAACAAATCTTCTGCTTCCTGGTTGGCGTAGACGTAGCGCCACTCGCGATCAATCGCCACGAAGCCATCCGTAATACTTTCTAGGATAGATTCGATGCGGCGACGAGCGGTTGCTTGACGCGATCGCCCTAACTCTAAATTCGTTGCCACCCGTGCCAACAGTTCCCGCGCACTAAATGGCTTCACCAAATAATCATCGGCTCCGGCTGCCAATCCCTCAACGGCGGCTTCTTCGCCCGCACGAGCCGAGAGCAGCAGAATCGGAATGCCACGGGTTTGTGGATCAGCTCGGAGTTCCCGGAGCAATCCAAACCCATCGAGCCTTGGCATCATCACATCCGTTAACACTAAATCTGGAACTTGAACACGAACAGCTTCCAGGGCAGCTTGCCCATCGGCAACCGCTTCTACGTCATAGTGTTTGCTCAAGAGCCGTTGCAGGTAATGACGCATATCTGCATTGTCATCTGCCAACAAAATCCGAGCAGAAGAGCGGTGAGGCAACGCTTCCCCTACAGACGAGGGGTCTTCTCTGGTTTGGGCAACCCACCCTAGGGCTTCCTCAATATAAGAAATTGCGCCTGAATCGGTTGAGGTTTGGGTTCGGGTCGCCTGAATACATTCTGGTGGCAGGTGAACCGAACCCATTGGTAGCCGCACGACAAAGGTACTACCTTCATCTACAGCACTATTGACGGCTACCGCGCCGCCATGCAATTTGACTAATTCCTGCACTAGCGACAGCCCAATGCCTGACCCCTCGTAGGAACGGCCCTGTGCCCCTGCAACGCGATGGAAACGCTCAAACAAGTGGGGCAATTCCGAAGCTGGAATGCCGGTTCCCGTGTCTTTAACAACCAGTTCAACCCCATCTTCTACAGAGTGCAGTGAGACTGAGATTTCACCCTCAAATGTGAATTTGAAGGCGTTAGAGAGCAGATTGAGTATAATCTTTTCCCACATATCGCGATCAACATAAACTGGATCGGGCAAAGGTGGGCAATCGACGACAAGTTGCAATCCTGCCTTTTCGATCGCGGAGCGAAACACACTAGCCAGATCGGCAGTGAGGGTTGCTAAATCTGTCGGCTCATAGACGGCTTGTATCCGATCGGCTTCAAGGCGGGAGAAATCTAGCAGGGTGTTGACGAGTTTCAACAGACGCAAGCTATTGCGGTGGGCTACAGCGATTTGTTCCCGTTCTGCGGTTGGTAAGTTGCCGCTAGAGAGGACATCTTCGAGCGGATTCAGCATCAAGGTCAGCGGTGTGCGAAACTCGTGGCTGACATTTGAGAAGAAGACTGTCTTCGCCCGATCGATTTCTGCCAGCATCTCGGCGCGGCGGCGCTCTTCCTCATGTACCTGGGCATTGCGGATAGAAACCGAAACCTGCCCAGCCAAAAGTTGGTAGAACGATTGGTAGCTTTCATCCAAACCGCAGTTGGGACTAATGCCAGCGATCAGCACTCCTAAGGGCGCACTCACATTTGATGAAGGAATGGGCAACGCGATCGCTTGATGAACACTTTCACCCCAAGGTCCGCCAGGAATCGTAATGTAGCGGTCAATCCCTTCCACAATCGCGGTGTCACCTGCCATGACTTTTGTGAAAGGCCATAAGTTCGTTGAGGTTTCAATCGCGACAGTAGTCGGGGCGATTTCCTCATTGGCGTCCACCCTGACGCTGCCGTACAGCCGCAGTGTCTGGTCATCCGGCTCGCGCAAGTAGATCAAGGCAAACGGCACATCGAGCGGATATTCAGCGATCGCCGCCAGGATATCACTACAGGTAGCATCCACGCTGCGTGTCTCACCCCCCCGTGCTGCCAAATCGCGCTGCAACCGCAAGCGCCGTTCGCCGAGTACCTGAATCGTCACTTCGCTACAGACGCAGAGCATCCCGCGAATCACCCATTCGTCGTCCTCCACAGCGCTGTAAGACAAGCTGAAGTGAGCTTCCTCGTTGTAGCCCTTTCGATTCACTGCTAGCATTTGGTCTTCCACCCAGTTGGGAATCCCGGTTGTCATCACTTGCGCGATCATCGGTCCTATAACATCCCAAGATTCGGCTTGCGTCTGGCGAATCGAGCGTCCCAGCGCACCCGGATGCTTCGTTCCGATTAAATTGATGTAGGCGTCGTTGTAAATCTGAACTAGCTCCTGCTCCCACAGCAAGATCATTGGATAACGCGAACCTAAGAGCGTGCGAACGGTTGATTTCAAACTCTGTGACCAGGATTCCACTGGCCCTACTGGAGTTTGTGCCCAATCTAATGCCTGCATCCGCTTTCCCATCTCACCGGAATTGGGAAAAGGACTCGTTCTTTGTCCGTTCATTCGCTCTCCTCCCTCTCCTCCATGTTAGGCATCTCGCGGTTCGGGTTGGGAGAGTCGGGGTTGGTATCGACGATATTGCTCTTAGCTCGAATCAGGTCTGCAATGTTACATCCGATTGTCCATCAAAGGATAGAAGCCATGCTCTGTCGTTAGGGATAACTGTGGAATTGCGATTGCTCGGGCGGCAAACTGAAGTGGGCAAGCGATGTCGTCGCTACCCTTTCCTGGGAAAATTGGACGAGTGCGCTCGCTCTTGTTGGCACTTCATGTTGGCGTTTCGACAAAAAAGGGGTTTGGTGTCCCCACTATATATACCCAGCAGGTACAAGAACTGTCAAACAATGTGGCAGAACTGGACGGGCAAAATCTGCCACAGGCTGTGGCAGCAATTCCTTGAGGTCATAATGTTCTGTTGCTCTCAAAATCAAAGTTCTGGCAAATGTTCTATATTGTAATTTCTCTCTATGCCTCAAGCATTTTTTGAATTTCACTAAAGGGTAAAAGCAATGTTGTTTGGATATATTCTCTAGTCTCACGATTGACATAACATTGCGAATGAAGGCAATCTAATAATAATTTGTTAGCGTAACAATAGGCTCTTAACATTCCCCATTCTTTATTACTATCTAATTGCCAGTCATAATCAATATTGCGATATTTCCTATTTAAGTCTTTGAGTTTAGCCCCCCAAGTACCACTATCATTCTTATACCACTGATAATATTCATCCCAATGCTCGTAAACACCTTGTGGTAATTGTTGATATAGTTGAACAAGCTCATCGAGAAACTCTTCATCCTCAGTCACCTCTATTGCTAAATATAAAGCCTCAGATAATGTATAGAAATTAGTGTCATCAATTGGATGTTGATTATCCATCTCATCAAAATCATCGGCTTTGTAACCATCGGATTGACAGAGAACAATAGATGTAAATTCATCATTTTCAATATCTCTATTGGCAATCCTATCTAACAAAGAGGCTTGAGCGCGAGCATGAGTCAAATTAAAGTCTAAAGCTAGATTTGTATCATCAAGAGAAGCATGAAAATTTCCCATGCCGAAGCCCATACCAGAGCCTATGTAAAAACTTAATTGTAGGCGGGGGTCTAACGACTCTAATAAATCACTCATGTCTAAGGATTGCCACTCTTCCAAAAATGGATAATTGGTATTATCTAATATACAAATACCCGCAGCTAGACAAAGGTAAAAGGCTCTAATTGCATTAGGAAGATGAGAGCTAGATACTTGAAGAGATTTTTGATTAGCCCAAGTTAATAATTCCTGAATATGTCTATCCTGTGCGGCTGCTCTATCAATCTGAAATTTCATTAACAGCAAAAGGACATCAGCACTTGTTAACATTTCAGCAGTTAGCAGGAAAACTTCATGCCATTTTTTATAAAAAGTGTATTTGACTAAGAGCTTCAGAGCCAAATCATCAAATTGCTCAGGATTGGCTTTAGATACAATTTCTCTGGCAGTAAAGTACTCATGGAAGGTTAGATGAGAAAATGAATAAACTTCTCTGGCTCTTTCCACTAATAACCCATGCTGGGACTCAATAGATTTTAAGACAGCTTCACTATCTAGCAGTAAAGCATCTGGGGCATCAGAGGATTCGGGAAAGTTCTTAATATAAGAAGCGATATATTCCTGCACATTCCGTTGTTTCCAAAAATACTCCCCTTTTTCAAAGGTTATCAAAGCTAAATGGCTAAGTAAATTTTCTTTACGTGGTACTGAAAGATGTTTATAAGCATTATCCCGTTCAATAGCACGAGTAGCGTCCCATTTTCTTAAAAGCGTATGGGTTGCCCTTTGATATAATTCAGTACGGCTATTAGGGAAATCTCCAGCGTCTTCAAACTCAATACATAATAAAGTTAGTAGGAGCGGATTATTAGCTAGTTCTTTAACTGATTGATTGTTTCTAATGTTTTCCATAAAGCGTTTATCGAGGTTAGAATTTTTGGCTGAGAACCATTTACTGACAAAAGCTTGGATTTGTTCTTGGTCAAAATCAGCAACTTCTACATCTCTAAATTGCTCAAATGTATATTCCTTTGCAGCAATTCTGCAAGTCACTATCAATTTGATGTTAGAAAATCTTTGACAAATCTTATTAATCTCTCTTAAGACACGCTTGTCGTATTCCTGTCGAACTTCATCCAATCCATCTAGTAATAATAGTATTCGTCCGGCTTCAAACAAGCAAACTACTTCGCTCCTGTCAACCTTGTTATTGGATACTTCTTTGCAGATGTAATCAAGTAAACCTATTTTTAAATCAGGATTTGCAAAATCCCTGAGAGATACAAAAATTGGGAGATAATTGCTGAAAATACTTCCGGATATACATTGGATTGCTAGATACCTTAAAAAGGTTGTTTTTCCGGCTCCTGGTTTTCCTAGAACCATCAATTTTTCATACTTTTTGGCAGCTTCTAACCCAGATACTCTTTCCTGAGAAACTTTAAGAAACCTTAATTGCTCAGAATAATTTGATGAGTATTCGCGGGTCAGCTCATCAATGCTTTTTCGCTGATTCTTACTAATTTTTTCCAAAATATTTACCGTTGTATAAATATGCTTGACCTCAATAGAATGTTGCATATCTAGTACGCGCATTATTCCGCATTTTTGAATAATACTTGATTGGCATTTTTGCCGAGCTTCTATAACTAGCTCGTCGATTAATTCAATAGTCTCAGGCTCAGATAAATCAGCAACCTCTTTAGGCTCTAGTTGAAGAATTTGACAGAGTTTGATGAAGTTTTCTTTTTCAACAGGCTTACTAGCAAAGAAGTTATAGATAGTAGCTTGAGATAGTTCAGCTTCGATCGCTAATTTTTGTTTTGTATACCCAACATTGTCAAAAGATTTTTTAGCGATTTTAGAGCCTTGAACTGATAGCCTAGAAGAACGTTTCGACATAATTAGTTATTTGTGGATTAATAAACTATTCCACTCTAGCAATCAGTCATAGGAAGTTTATATAGCATACCTATGGCTTATCTCTAAGTTTTCTATAAGATGATTATTCTCGCTTTATTTCCCCTAAAACTAGGTGTGATTACTCCCACGGTTCCCCATTTCCTCCAGAAAACCCTTATTCCATGTTTTCCCTAGTCCTTGAAGGGTAGGGCATATATCGAGAGGGAACTAGCGATCGTTCAAATTGTGGAAGTTGTGGGGTGGGTGTAATTCTTTTTCTCGCTTCGTCGAGAACAGCGATCGCCTGCGTTCATTGCAGCCATCTGTGGAAAGGAACTCTCTTAGTATCGCTTATGGCACGTCAGCGTGAGGTAGTTCGATGTCATAAGGTAGTTGTTGAGGCGTAAGTGCCGCAAGTCGAGCTGTCATGGTACATATTGCTGCGGCGATTGGACAACTCAACAAGAGAGTGGAAAATAGAAAGGCACCATTCAGAAGATAACCCCTGGAACCGACTCAACTCAATCTATTCTCAAATCTTCCACGCCACCCCAAGTCACCAAGCAGACAAGATCGGTTGGTGATGAGCGCTGATGCTCTGTTAGCGTGGAAAGCGAAAATTGCCACTTATCAGCAGCAGGCGAAAGCAAGCCTGCCAACCAAGCAGGACACGCTGTTCGATCTACCTGGTTTGGGTATCTCCCCGGCCCACGTCGATCCAGACACGATCGACCCCTTCAGCTTACTGCTGCAACCCATGTCATTTTGGAGATGGCCTGTAGACAGTCCAGGGGATTCCTGTATCTACATTGTTCTCGACATAGCCGTGCCGCTTACCACTGAAAGTTGTTCGACTGACACTAACACTCCCAGTGGTAAGCTTGTTCTCTACATTGGCGAGACGTGCCGTTCCAACCATCGATGGAAGGACAATCACGGTTGCAAAGAGTACTTGTCTAAATATCAGGACTTGCACTATCGATACGGGATGAAAACAGGGGTTGGTATTGGCTTTTGGTGGAACACTCCCGTGCAGAGAAAGCCCCGGCAGCAGCTAGAATTAGCGCTGATCAAAAAATGGCAGTCTCCTTTCAACAAAGAGAATTGGGAACGGTGGGGTCAGCCGTTTGGGTGAACGATCATGCCCTTTGGAGTTTATGAGAATTTGGGACGATGAGGAGGGAGTAGGAAATTCTTGCGTAAATTTTCGGATTACGATAAAGCTTGGGGATGAGTAGGATGTGTAGTGTATATTCTGCCAATTACTCGTTCATGCCGCTTCTAGAAGAGTTTCAGGGTGTCAGTGCTGATGTCAAAGCCAAGTTAGATTCAAATTATATTTATTTAGATTTAGAAGTAGATTCTCAAGAAAACATATACCGCTTGGGGTTAGATTCCTCAATTCTCAAAGAAGACTTCGAGAGAGAAACTTTAGCTCCTGCCTATCAACAACTCATTCAATTCAAACAAAGCGGGTTGTCAATCTGCGGTCATAATTTCCGGCGCTTTGACTATCCCTATCTGGTTAAACAAAAACCTGAATTGCAGTCTTGGTCGATTATCGACACGCTGGAGTTATCAGTGTTGGCTTTTCCACTTCAGTCATCTCACAAGCTGAACAAGGAGTACAAGCCGAGTCACTATTCTCTTAACAATCCTTTAGAAGATGCTCACGCTACTAGAGTTCTGCTAGAGCAGATTCTAACAGAGCTGTCGAACAAGCCTTCATCACTTGGACGAGCGTATAGCTGGCTGCTAACGTATGGCACGCAAGAAGCCGATAGTGCTTACAAACAACTGTTCACCCTTATCGATTTGGAAGCGGTTGAGGCTCCTATTTTAGACGAACTGCCTAAGGCTGCGATCGCGGGATTTGACCGAGACTATTTGGAAAGCTTCTTTGGCAATGCAGTAACACATGACTTTGACACTCGCCTGTGTGTTGCAGCGCTCATTGCCTGGAACTATGAGTGCCAGGTAACTCAATCCAATGCCGTCTTTTCTGGTTGGCTCAGCCATCTACCGGGATTTGAGAAACTATTAGCCCAAGTGCGCCCTCTTCTACCTGATGGGTTCACCTACCATCCTTACCTCGAACAATTTAATATTCCAGCGTTCAGGTCGATACAAGAGGAGGCGGTACAGTCCATCCTCAAGGGCGAACAACCGCTGATTCTGATGGCGACAGGAGGGGGAAAATCGCTGTGCTACCAACTGCCAGCCCTCATGCTTTGGGATAAATACAAAGCCCTTACGGTTGTCATCTCCCCGCTACAAGCTTTGATGGCAGACCAGGTGGCAGACCTCATCACCAATAATCTTAACTTCGCTACCTTTATCAATGGCAACCTGACTGCTCTTGAACGCTCCCAACGCTTGGAGCAACTCAGAGAAGGAAGCTTGGGATTACTCTACATCAGCCCAGAGCAGTTGCGCTCGCTCAGTATTCGAGCGCTCTTGCAGGAACGACCCCCGGCGCTGTGGGTGATTGACGAAGCTCATTGTATCAGCCAGTGGGGACACGATTTTCGACCCGACTACCGCTATGTTCCCAAGTTTATCCAAGAACTTTACCAAGAGAAACAGCTATCCCTGCCTCGGCTGGCGCTAATGACGGCGACGGCGACAGCGGCGGTTCGAGATGATATCAAAAAACTGTTTGTCCAGCAGGGTTTGCAAATCAGTCGAGAAATTCTCTCTAGTAGTAACAGAGAGAACCTCAAGTATCAAGTCATTCGCTGTAATAGCAGCAACAAAGAGCAACTCATACTCAAACACGTTAAGCAGGCTGTGCGTGAGAGTAAATGCGTTCTCATTTACACCACAACTCGGAAAAACGCCGAAAAGCTAGCTAACTTGCTCAACCAAGCAGATATTGAAGCAAAATACTACCACGGCAAGCTCAATAAGAGCGAAAAAGATGAAGTCTTGCAGGCATTCAAGGCGGGTGAGTTGAACGTGGTAACCGCTACCTGCGCCTTTGGCCTGGGCATCAACCGCCCTGACGTGCGGTGTGTGATTCACCACACGATGAGTGCCAATTTGGAGAATTACATTCAGGAAGCCGGTCGAGCGGGACGTGATGGAGAGCCAGCCACCTGTACTCTTTTGTTCGATGAAAAAGATGCCGAGACGAACTTTTTCTTGCAAAGCCTCAATCAACTGAGCGAGGCAAACCTCCACAATATCTTTATTTCGACCAGGAGTTTGCGCGATCGCCTTCAAAAGGGAGACAAAGTATCGCAAGACTGGTTTTGGGTTAGCGCCAATGAAATTTTTCAAGCTAGTTTGCTCGATGAAGAGTTTGCTGGGGAGCCGGAGCAGCGAGACACCAAAATTAAGGTAGCCCTGCACCATCTAGAAAGCTTTGGATTGTTAGAACGGGCGGAAAATTTATCCACCTTTGTTCAATTTGAACTGGTTCACAAGACACCCAATGAGTCTTACCGAGAGTTTGAAAAGTACACTCAGTCTAAAAACCTACCAACTTGTCGAGTAGAAGAGTTCAAGCGGCTGATTTCCGCGATGCACTTTGCTTCATCGTATTGCAGCCAGCAGGATAAAGCATTTCCTCTCGATCGCTTGAGTGATGAGTCTGGGATTAGTTCCAAGGAGCTAATTCGATGCCTTCGCGAACTGCAACAGGCTGGGGTTTGCTCGTATGAAATTCCGCTCGCTTTCCTGGTCACTAAAGGCGTTAAGGGTGATGCTCGACGCAATCACGAGCGCGTTCGCACGTTGGAGAAGCAGTTGCTGGAAGAACTGCTGGGCATTCAGGGCGAAAGCGATCGGTTTCAGGTAAATTTGCGAGGGTTAGCCTCTCGCCTAGACCCGGACGGCAGCTTGCAAATACGTGCGGCGGCACTGTTAGATATTTTAGAGGGCTGGGTGGCGATGAAGTGGGTTCGCTTAGCTCAAGTCGGTCGAGATATCGTCCGGTTGGAGGGGCTGAAGGTTTTAGAAAACATAGAGCGCCATGAAACGTTAGCGAGGGTAGTCATCGAGGTTCTGTACGATAAACTTCACGAGGTAACGGGTGCGAGGATGCGGGTGGAGTCCGAACTGGGGCAACTGCTATTAGATGTAGCTAAAAAAACGCAGCCACTGACTTGGTACGAGCGAGAACTCGAAGCTGTATTGCTCTGGCTGCACCAACGGAAACTGCTCAGATTGACGGAGGGACTCAATCTTTTCCAGCAAGCGCTCAAAATCAAAGTGATTAAGGGAGCCAGGATAGATACCATTACCCGCCGTTACCCAGAAGTGAAAGCTCATTACGACGAGCAGACTCGCCGGATTCACATTATGGTGAAGTACGGTTTGATGCCCGACAACAAAGCACGCCAGGAGTTAGTTGCCAATTACTTTAGCCTGCCACCTAGCGAATTGTGCCAAACTTACCCCGAACTGGCTACCGAGGCAGTCACACGCCCAGTTACTCAGGATGACTACGAGCGCATTATGGGAGCGTTAAACCCAGCTCAGAAAGAAATTGTCTTGAGCGAAAGTCCCGCGCTAGCCGTCATTGCTGGTCCCGGTTCGGGTAAAACCAGAGCGATCGTTCACCGCATTGCTTATTTAGTGAAGGTTAAGCGCGTCGCTCCCGACCAAATCTTGGTACTGGCTTATAACCGCAATGCCGTCAGAGAGTTACGAGTGCGGTTGCAAGACCTGGTTGGACCTTTGGCGTTCCAGTTGCGAGTTTTTACGTTTCATGGTTTGGCACTGGCACTGTTGGGGCGCACGCTCAGCCAGGAGCGATACTCGCGGGAGATAGATTTTCAGAAGCTGCTCCAACAAGCCTGCGAACTAATCGAGCAAGGAGCCGATGAATTAGACGACGAAGATACCCAAGCGCGGCGCATTCAGTTGCTGGGCAATCTTGAGTATATTTTTGTCGATGAATACCAGGACGTAGCCGAAAATGAGTATCGCTTAATTAAGGCAATTGCTGGACTGGGAGAATCTGAGGATGCATCCCGATCCGTTCAGATTAATCTGTGCGTTATTGGGGACGACGACCAGAACATTTATCAGTTCAAGGGCACGACCCCTGAATATATCCGGCAATTCCAAGCTGAATATAAAGCCGAGCAATTAATCCTAACAGAAAATTACCGCTCCACGGAATCAATCATTGAGGCAGCGAATCGACTAATTCGGCATAATAGCGATCGCTGCAAACGCAAACCGGAAGAGCAAGTCCGCATCAACTCGAAAAGGCTGGACGAACGAGGACTGCCGGTGAGAGCCTTTAGTTTCAACAGCGTTTCATCGCAAGCTGCTTGGATTAAGCAAACAATTTTTAATTGGCGGCAACAGGGAATTCCCGCGTCGGAAATTGCTGTGTTAGCGCGTGAATGGAATCACCTCAATCCTATTCGCTTGCTGTTGGAGTCACAAGGGATTCCCACTTATGCACTTAGGAAAGATGGAATTAAGCTGGTTAGACATAGAATAACCTGCCAGCTCATTGAGAAGTTAAAGGAAAACAATCACATAGTTCTCACTTCCGTTCAATCCGTTTATCGCTTGTTTGTCAGCTTGTTTGAGCGTTGGAGTTATCGACAGTCAGAACCCACTGCCAAAATCCTACTGAAAATTGCCAGTGATTTAGATTGGGAACGAGGCTATGACTCACAAGAGTTGGCTTTACCAATTAGCGTCGATGAAATTCTCACAGCTCTATTTGAATTCAATGAAACTGGAGAGGCATTTCTAGAAGAAAATGCCGTCCTAGTAACGAGTTGTCATGGTGCCAAGGGATTAGAGTTTCGCCAGGTAATTTTATTAACCGATGATTTCTCGACAAATGAATCCGAACGGCGGCTCTTCTATGTAGCCATGACTAGAGCCAGGTCAGAACTAATATTATGCGGTACTAAACTTAGCCATTTTATACAAGAGGCTGGAGTAAGCTGCCATCCGATCGCTCAGGAAAATCCCAATCTTCCCCAAAAATTGTTCTACTTTGATTTAACTCCCAGTGATATCAACTTAGGGTATTGGGCTACTAGAAATCAGCAGGCAGTTATCAAAGCTCTCCGCGAAGGTGAATCACTCCAAATGAAAGTCAATAACTTTGGAGATGGTTGGGTAATTCTGACTCAACAAGGAATTGAGATTGGAGCGCTATCAAAGTCTGCCAAGGCTAAATTAACACAAAAGGGCATTGTACCCGCTCAATTCCAGTTTCAGCTCGGTGAGGTGACACTTAGAAGTATTTTCCGGCATCTCAGGACACATGAGGTTACGGGGGAAATCGTTGAAGACTGGTTTGTTGTTATCCCACAGCTCCGAGTTTATCGATAAATTACAAGCCTACTTTGAGGAAGGCCATATAGAGAAAAGACCCCGAACGCACATCCACTCTTGGATGGGTAGAATGAATGTAACTAATGAGAAGCTTCCAGAAAAGTGAGGTTGGGCGTTGCTAAATTCCGGTCGGCTGGAATGCGAGCAACGATATGAGTTGTGCACTCCGGGGCAAGTTCACGCTCGCGTGGAGGAACGAAAGCCTTCTTAAAAGCATAAAGTAATTCATTTGAGTGCGTGTCCTGTTAACAGGACACGTTCTCGGGGTGTGAGTAGCAGTCGAAGGAGCAATGTACGGTAAGGACTAATTCCTGTGATAACGATAAAACTTTCACTCTCAGCAACAACGTAATTCTGTTGTTTGAGCAAGTTCCTGGGATATTTTCCTGTGATAAAAATCAAATCAAGGAATCTACTGCTTTGGGTCACAGCTACAACCCACTTATAATAAGCATTTCAGGCAAGCGCGTACATTTGTGTTCCCTTGCTACTTACAAGCCGTATAAGGGTTTTCGCTAGCAGTAGGAGGGTGTGAACTGCAAAAAGTCTCAGAAGGGTTCGACAGAATCAATGTTTCAGCTACTCGTTGCACTATTTCACATATATCTTGGCATCACCCCATATATGGCTGAAAACTACCTAATTTTCGACTTTGACGGGGTAATTCTGGATTCCTGGGAAGCCACCCTGGAGGCTCATTATCGCCTACAAACCGAACTAACCAAAGCTCAAATCAAAGATAAACTGCTAAACGATAGGCTGGTCAAACCCCGTTACACCTCCGACAAAAAATACACACCCGAACAACTCAAAGAGCTTATGGAATTCAGAAAGAGAGAATACGATATTAAAGCCGAAGTCGGCCTGAAATTGTTCCGGGGTTTCGTCGGTGAATTGAAAAAACTCAAAAACGTAAAGATGGCCATAGTTTCAACTGCCTATCAACCTGTACTGGAACAATTCGCCGGGGAAGCGGGATTGAACTTCGATTTTATTCACGGTTTTAGCGAGAATTTCAGCAAGGTTAAGTCAATCAAACGGATCGCCGAGGATTGGGGTACGGATTTGAATGAACTCTATTTTTTCACAGATACAATCAGGGACATAATTGAGGTCAAAAACATTCTGAACCCTAACAGAATCATAGGCTGCGGTTGGGGTTTTCACGGCTATCAGAGACTAAAGGAGGTTTTGCCCGAAGAACAAATTTTGCAAAACTTCAAAGATGTTCACAAAGTTCTGGATTAAAAACGAAAACAAAATTAATCATATTTAGTGCAGTGGCCTCCATAGTCAGTTGCCCTTGCCTGCCAGTGGTTCTGAAGGTAGCGTTGTTGAATAAGTCTAGTTGTTCGTGTGTCAGAGGCGCTTCCCTTTCAATCAGCAGATCTATTTTTTCACACACACTGTTCAAGCGTTAGATTGATTTGGGAACTCTAGTTAGAGTAATTCGACTTGAAGGATTTGAATGCGCTGGCTCGTTACTGCACTGCTACTGCTGGCAACTGGCTGCAATAGCCAACCCCAAACGCCTGTAAGTGAGCAACCCTCACAAAGCGTTAGCCCTGCAACGGAAGCTTCTGCCACTATTGCCACTCCTGCTGTGGCTCTTCATGAGTTGCCGCAGGTTATGAGTGTAGGGGACGGGGACACTTTGCGAGTAAGACAGGGCGGAAAAACAATTACTGTTAGGTTGGGCTGCATTGATGCTCCTGAGTCTACTCAAGCACCTTGGGGGCAACAATCGGCTAACCGTCTGAAGCAATTACTACCACTTGGTCAAGCTGTACAAGTCAGGGAAATCGATCGCGACCAGTATGGTAGAACTGTTGCGGAGTTGTACCTGGGAAACCAATCGGTCAATCTGAGAATGGTCAAGGAAGGGCAAGCTGTTGTCTATACCCAATATTTGAACGGTTGCTCCTCGACTAAAGACCAATACCTTGCTGCTGAAGCTCAAGCCAAGGCTCAAAGGTTAGGATTCTGGAATCAAACCAACCCTGTGATGCCTTGGGACTATCGAAGAGGTAAGCGCTCGAATAATGAGAACTCTGGCAATGCTGTTCCCAGACCAACCCCGATTACTGCAACCAGTCCTTCTCCTGTTTCCACTCCAACAAGTACTACTAACCGTGACCCATTCTACCCAGATGTTTGTATTCCTCCAGCACCTCCTGATCTAGATTGTAAAGATATTACGCATCGGAACTTCCGGGTGTTATCACTCGATCCGCACCGTTTTGACGGAAGAGACAATGATGGTATTGGGTGCGAATCATGAACAAGCTCCCTGAGTGCGATCGCTGCCAGTTATATGCTCGTTCACCTTACATAGTCTGCCTTGTCCACCCCTTTGGCGTTGATGGTGATCGCTGCCTTGACTTCCGAGAAGACCAAAACGCCTCCCCTCTTGAACTGTGGGAACCTGCTGGGGCAAGATATATCGATTTGGAGCTAGTTCTTGAACGCTGCTCTTACTATAACGGTGAAGAAATACCGCCACTGCCGCAACGGCTAACCAGAGAGGAGCAGTGGGAAATTTTAAACACGCACCCACTCTTTACAGGGCATTGTCCCAACTGTGGGTATCAATTCCCCTGCCATGTCCCAGAGCTGGTTCACTTCGATTGCCCTCGTTGTGGCTGGATTGATGATTCAGTGTAACTGGCGGGAGGGATAGTCGTTTGAGTGTTAAATGCTTTTTTAGTAAAAGTTGAAGTGCATTTATCTGTCTCAGTAATCTCAGTAAGCGCTTTCCGATTTCCCCCTACTGCTTGGCGCATTCTCAAGCAACTAGAGCAGGCAATCGAAACCGGACGGCAAATCAGCCGAGGAGAGATGGGACAGCTTGTTATTGGTTTTGTCAGTTCTGCGGCTTACAATATCCTCCTGGAAATTCTTCTAATGGAAAGGGGCGCTCTGAGCAAGGTCAGTAGATCGAAAAGTTTTTTCAGGTGCGAACGATCGCGGAGCGAGAGAAAAGAACCCGCTCGCACATCCACTCTTCGAGGGGTAGAATGAGTGCCAATGATAGAGTTGCTTTAAGTATTGGTAGGTTGGGCGTTGCTAAATTCCGGGCGACCGGAATTTAGCAACGATATGAGTTGTGCACTCCGGGGCAAGTTCACGCTCGCGTGGAGGAACGAAAGCATTCTTAAAAGCCTAAAGTAATTCATTTTAGTGCGTGTCCTGTTAACAGGACACGCTCATTTTCGGCTCAGATTAGGAGCCGAAGTGCTAACGGCGAAATTCATCGGCGGCTCCTAGCCCTTGCACTAGAGCTAACACTCAAATCAAGCCGTCTGGTGCAGCATTTTCTTGTTGCAGAATCTCAGCCGTTCGGGCATTAAGTTCTTCATTGCTGATGAGAGCCAATTCGGTCGCCATGCGGAGGAGTGCTTGAAGCCAGCGTTGATAATAGTCCCAACTTGGGTCATCCTTGCAGTAGGTTGCCTCCCACTCAGCGATAGACGCAATGAGTTCCTGGCGAAAATCCTCCCACTCGTAGTGTCCCTTCTTGGAAAGGGCGATCGCCATGCCAAACGCCCGCTCTTCCCAGGGACGTTCAAATTTCAACGCACCATTGCCACGCGGGGGAGACGTTTCGCTGCCCATCATGCTAGTGACAGCAAAGTGTTCAAACTTAATTTGCATAGTTGTTTTATCAGGAGATGGTCAATGAGATGCAGGGGCTTCGACTTTTGCCACACCCATCATGGCTTCTGGGGTGACTAATGCAGCCAGTTGTGGCTCCGTCATGTTCTCAGTTCCCTCCGGGCGTTCTGGCAGAACGAACCAGCGGATCTGAGCGCTGCTGTCCCACACGCGAATTTCAACAGAGTCATCAAACTCCAACCCAAATTCTTGCAGAACTTTACGAGGTTCTCTAACTGCTCGTGCCCGGAAGGTGGGGTCTTTGTACCAGTAGGGAGGCAATCCGAGCATGGGCCACGGATAACACGAACAGAGCGTACACACGATCAGGTTGTGAACCGTAGGGGTATTTTCCACCACTTCCATATATTCACCCTCAGCTCCTGTCATGCCCCGTGGAAAATTCATCTGTGCGATCGCCTCTGGTGTATTTTCCAGCAGACGGGCTTTGAACTCTGAATCGACCCAAGCTTTAGCAACTAGTTTTGCGCCGTTAAACGGACCGAAGTCCGTTTCAAAGAAATTGAGGACTTTATCTACCGTGTCGCTACTGATGATACCTTTTTCAATCAACAACGACTCCAGTGCCTTTACCTTTGCAGCACTTTCAGCTTCGCGATCGGGTTCGTAATTAAAACGCTCGCTCACTTTAAACTCTCCTCCGATTATCCAACTATTTCAAGCTGCTTCAACGTAAACCTCAAACAGGTCGGCATAGACCCAGGAATTGCCTTCTGACAACTCACCCCAAATGTCTTTAGGGTCAAAGCGAACTCTGTAAACGTACATCGGAGCGCCTAATCCATCGGGTCCGGTTGAGCACAGGTAGGCGTAGGCACCTTCGTAAACCTTATCCACTACCCCAACCTTATCGCGGAGGTATCCTGGCAGACGGGTGTGATCCGTGGTGGGAACGTCTTTCACTTTGACCTTCTGACCTGCACTCAACTGGGGCGAATAATCTACATCTCGAATTGCTGCGTCACCGCTGCGGAGATATTCAATCACCTGGTCATCAATGGCAGGCTCACGCACTTCAGGCATGGGAGCATCGGTTTTTTCCAAGTAGGTTGCTGTCCGTGCCTCCAGTTCTTCCTGGGAAATGTACCCTTGTTGGATGAAGAACCCAGAGATTCCGCCCAGCCATTTTTCGTAGTAGCGGAACCGGAAATAATCGAAAGGGTTTATGGCTTCCGCACCTTTCCGCAGATCTGCCCACGTCCAGATGCTTTTGAATTGCGTTGGCACCTGCTCGATTGGGTACTGAGGCAAGGTTTCACTCAGGTGCTTGCTCAAACCCATCATGGCAACGTGAATGCCAAAAATCCGGGTTTCCCAGGGTTCAACGAATACACGCTTTTCAAAATCGATTGAGTCAAGTCCTTCTAGTCCACCTAAATAATGCTGTAATTTCATCCAACTTCCTCTCTCGTAATTTACAGCGGTTTGCAGCTAGTGTGAAGTACATTTGTCGGGACGGAACCGCCGTTCGCCTTTACAGTGTTTGTCTTCCATCAAGATGAAAATCGCTCTCTAAAAAGTGCCTAGACACTATCAGGGCTAGTGGGAGCGATTTTGTAGTCAACATTACCGTTACAACATCTGAGTCAGTATCCCCGACCTTACCCGCGTATGCCTGATTACACTTCAACTAAACAGTCCCGGAACTGGAGTTTCAATTGGTCTTCGTCGAGATGGCGACCAATAAATACGAGTTCATTCCTGCGTAGTTCTCCAGGTTTCCAGGGGCGACCAGGTCTTCCATCCAAGAGCATGTGAACGCCCTGAAATACAAAACGACGCTCCTCCCCATCTACATCTAGGACGCCTTTCATGCGAAAGATGTCCGGTCCCTTTACTTGAACCAACTGGTTCAACCAACGATTCAGTTTATCGCCGCTCACGGTTCCCGATTCAACAATAGAAACAGAGTAAATGGATTCATCGTGTTCGTGAGCATCTTCGGAGAGCAGATTGGGGTCGATGCTGAGTGCTTGCTTTAAGTCGAAAGCCTTAATTCCCAGTACCGCGTCCATCTCAACTACACAGTTTCGGGTGCGATGGAGTTTGGCAAAGGGAGTCATGCCTCGAATCCGCTGCTCCAGTTCCTCTAGTTGAGAGGAAGAAACGAGGTCAATTTTGTTGAGCAAAATCACATCGGCAAAGGCAATTTGCTCTTGGGCTTCCTCTGCATCCCAATGCTCCCAGATGTGTTGGGCGTCTACTACGGTAACAACAGCATCCAGTTGGGTTTGCGATCGCATCACCTCATCGACGAAGAAGGATTGGATCACAGGCGCTGGATCAGCCAACCCAGTGGTTTCAATGACCATATGGTCAAACCTGGAGCGTCTTTGCATCAAGTTGCCAATCAGGCGAATCAGATCTCCCCTCACAGTACAGCAGATACAGCCGTTATTCATTTCTAAAATTTCTTCATCGGCATCAACGACGAGTTGGCTGTCAATGCCAACTTCCCCAAATTCGTTGACAATTACAGCCACTTTCTTTCCGTGTTCATGAGTCAGAATGTGGTTTAACAGTGTAGTTTTACCTACTCCTAGATAGCCCGTGATCACAGTAACGGGTACAGGACTGGCTAACTTAGATGCCATAAAAGCAACCCTTTCCATGCTGGTTGACACGTACAGCTTGCCATTATGAAGATTGCCTCCCACCGCGAAAAGTATAATTTGTATCAATACCCAATCAGTTTTAGCTACATAAAGCTATCCCCCCGTTTGTTATCACTTGACAGCCTTAAATGGCTGCTCGTTAATACTCTCCCAGTTTTCGCTTTAATCGTCCTTCCACAAGAGCAGCATAAGGCTGTGGATATATAGTCTTACCGATTAATGCTGGAATGGATTGTGTTCTAATCGGTGCTTGATTCACGATCTACTTCTTAAGAGCCACCTAACTATTGATATCGTCGGGGAGTTGAATAATGATTTGTAGAGTTTTCCTCCTATTTATCAATAATTTTCCGCTATCGGGCTTACGCATTGGCAAATAGAAATTACCTAAATATCTTCTTTACGAAGTCGTAAGTGTTTTTGAAAGGGGGCAGTGATGATAGGGGAATGCTTCTAGATGTAAGCATCACAGATTGTTCAATACCCTGGTGGATGCTGAAAATTACCAATTACTTTATCAATCATTTGCGCTAGAGCCAACAGTTCCATCTCTTTCCACCGCTTACCGACAATTTGCAACCCGATCGGTAGACCATTCTGAGTTTGCCCAATGGGAATCACCACAGCCGGATGTCCACTGAGATTAAACGGCATCGTATAAGCCCCGTTTGCCACTGCATGGGGATAGGGTTTGCCATCAATGTCGATTGCACTCCAGGCAGGACGATGGGTAAAGGCGGGAGTTGCCGCTACTGGACAAAGCCAGACATCCCACGGTTCCAATGCCTCATCCATCGGTTTCAAAAATGTCCTTAATCGTTACGGGAACGCCGTGTAACGCCCCCCAATTGTCACCTTTGGCGAGGGCTTCATCCGCTTGTTTGGCTCTTGCACGGGCATTGTTTTCATCCAGCGTGCAAATGGCATTGAGCTTTGAATTGTGTTTGTTGATTTGAGCAAGGTGAGCCTCAAGAACTTCGACGGCAGAGACTTGGCGAGCGCGAATCATCTGCGCGAGTTGATAGGCAGAAGTAAACACAAGATCTGTCATACCAGACCTTCCCGCTCTCTAAACCATTCCAGTCGTCTCTCAATACGAGCCTGCCGTTGTGGACTAGGGTGCTGTTGATGAAGAACGATCGACCACACTAGCGCCACAAACGTTCGGACTTCAATACATAAATCCAGAACGGCGTTATCGAGAAGTTGTCCATACCCCCTCATGGCTGCTGCTGCTTTTTCTCTATCCGTTCCAAAGACATATGGATTTGCCACCAGAGAGGCAATATCCCACTCAATCGGTCCGATAAACACATCTTCCCAATCCGTCCACAGCACCCCTTGCGAGGTGTTGAGTACGTTACCCGAATGCGAATCGCCATGCAGCGGTTGCATGGGCAGACCAGCCAACCGTCTTTCCCATCCTTCACTGACTTGAACGAGGATCTCTGCATCGGCTAAATCAAAAACAGATTCAGCAATCTGCTGTGTCAGAAGCTGTTTTCCCTCTGTAATCAGAGCCAGGATGGGCAGGGTGAGCGAAAAATCTATCAGCGCTTCATGGCAAGAGCGCAGCGCACGACCCGCCACAAATGGATCGAATGGCTCATCTAATATCTCAACAAACTCCCAAAAGCTCAACACCAATCCCTCGTGCTGGTGCGGTCCAGGTTCAATCACTGTGCTAGGAGGAATTATAGGTGCACCTGCCGCTGCCAAGTGCCGAGCCACAGCCATTTCGCGGACAAACCATCCATCTCCCTGACGAACCGTTCCTGTGGTTGTTGCTACCCGTGCTACCACTGGTGTTGGAACCAGATGCACAATCACGTTGCTCAGGTCTTGTAGTACTCGCGCCCGTTCAAACGAAAGCCCGTGGGCTGCGGCCACCTCGCTAGCAGCACGTACCGCAAGGTTTAAGCGCGAGTCTGTACCTAGCTTCTCCATAGCTACCCTCTAAGCGATGGGACGGGATAAATCTTGATAAAGTTAATTAGATTCACTTTTAGTTAAGTGTATTAACTTTATTCGGTTCTGGCAATGGGTCGTCCAACGAAAGAAAATTCTCTGTCACGACAGGATGTAATTGAAGCTGCGATCGCTTGCCTTGACAAAGAAGGAGAAGCGGCTCTAGGCGTGAATCGGGTGGCACGGGAATTGGGGATCAAGCCTCCTGCCATCTACAAGCACCTTGATGGCAATGCGGGACTACAACGAGCTGTAGCCTTGACAATTTGGCGCAACTATTTAGCGGAGTGCCGACAACAAACCGCTGGCATTACAGAACCTCACGCCTTGCTCCGTGCAGGCGCACAGGCGACACGAAGCTTTGCGCGATGTTATCGGGCGCGTTATACCGTGATGACACAGTATCAAATGCGACCCACTGATCCGGAAGAAGCTGAAATCATACAAGACTCGCTCCGCTTTTTCCAAAAGTCACTGCAACTGTATGAATTAAGTGATGATGCATTAATTGATGTCATGCGGATGGTCAACGCAGTGATTTACGGCTTCATTGCTAGAGAACAATCGGAATTGATGACGCTCAACCGTTCTCCTGATGCAAGTTACGAAGTCATGCTGGAGGCGCTACTCGTTGCAATTGAATACATTCGGCACAATGACAAATTAAAAAATCGCTGATAGGCGAAAAGCGGTCGCTGCTTTTAGTGGGACTTAAACAGATATCAGTCCCAAATAAAGCCCAAAGCAGCTTTATAAGCGACGAATACGTTGCGATTATGGTTCAGCCACTCCATAAAACAATCAAGGTTTTAGCGTTTGCGATCGCTCGCTTCCGCCCCCTTTACATTTCTTTAGAAACAGCCTCTGATTTCAGTTCATCAACCAACGCTTTTGCCGTTCTCCAGTCTCTCCAAAAGGAAGCTAAAGAAGGGATCTTCATCTTTAGGTTCGTTCCTTCTTGTTCTGAGTACTTTTACTTAAAAATTGGGGAATTTAGCTGCCCTCACCAACTCCAAAGAGCGTATGTGACAGTTGAGGTGCAGAATAGGGAGTCTATTAGTTTAACCTTGAGAAATACCTAAACTTTTTTCCGGATTTGGTGTCACCTCCAAAGAATTAAGTACTTTAAAGAATTTGATCGGGCAGGAAAGTAGAAAATCTGAACCCCTTTTGGATTGTGTTGAAAAACCTGCTAAACTCGAGTAAATTTTATGAGACTCCTGCTTCAGCCCAGGCTTTGGATCAACCTTTGTCTTATTTGGACTGTACTTGCTCATTTCCTTTTTCTACTAGCTGAGATGTTTTTGTGGCAATCTTCTTTCGTTCAAGAAACATTGCTTGGGAGCTTCTCAATAGAGCAAAAATCCGAAATTCTTGCTCATAATCTAGGGCTTTACAATGGCTTTCTCAGTGCTGGCGCGCTTTGGGGATTGCTGGCGACAAATCCCAAGATACCAAAAGTCAAACCTGCGTTCTTTATTCTAGTATGTGCATTTGCCGCAGGAGTTTACGGCAGTATTAGCTTAGAACGCCCAACAGCTTTTATAGTTCAGTCGTTGCCTAGCATTATTGCTTTAGCTCTCATCTGGTTGGATAACGGTAAAAAAGAGAACTAATCAACTTAGCGAAATCAGCCAATGTCAAGTTTTGAAAACTGGCTTTGAGTTTGAACGAATTATTGCTGGATCTCCACTCTATTAAGGACTTTATATGTCACAAATTACGGTTGGTGACCTTAGTATTCACTATGAAGTGAAGGGTAGTGGTTACCCCCTACTGATGATTATGGGTTTGAGTTTTAGCCTTTTAGATTGGGGAGACGAGTTGCCTAATGAACTTGCAAAGCACTATCAAGTGATTCTCTTTGATAATCGAGATGCTGGGCAAACAACGAGTTCATCAGTGAAGAATTACACGATCGCTGATATGGCAGATGATGCAGGAGGTTTGTTGAAAGCCTTGGGAATAGGACAGGCTCATGTCTTTGGCGTAAGTATGGGCGGCATGGTTGCTCAGCAGTTTGCTCTGAGACATGCTGACAAACTCAATAAATTAGTATTGGGCTGCACAATGGCAGGTGGCTCCTGTAGCTTGCCAGCGGCTCTTGCAGGTTTAATTGGCGGCAGCCTTGTGGATTTCCTATTTACGCCGTCATATCTGACAGATTCAGATAATAAGAAAAAAGCACAAGACTTTTTGGCAAAGACATCTCCCTTTCACAGCAAAGAGAGTGGCTTTCTGCGACAGATACAAACGATCACATCACACGATATGTGTAGTAGCTTGCAGGATATTAAAGCCCCTACACTGGTTATTACTGGAGATAAGGATATAGCCATACTTCCTGCAAATAGTAGTGTTCTAGTGGAGAAAATTCCGGGTTCAAAGCTTGAAACTATCAAAGATGCTGGTCATGGATTTCCATTCAGCCATGCACCTGAAGTAGCCAAATTGGTTATTGACTTTTTGCAATGAATTTAGAGTTTTCTCTTTATGTTCAAAGCTTTCTAAAATTTTAACTGGAGGAAAAGGAAGATTATGGCTAAACAAAAAGTTGATTCTGCAAAGCAAGAACCAGCATTACATGAAGCTTCATTGGAGTCTGAATCAACGCATCAGTACTGCTCCATGCCTCAAACTGTTGAGCGAGTCTTGAGTCCGGACATTGATCCAACTCGGCAACAATTCATAATTTTGCTTGGCAATAAGTGGCTCAATGGAACTGTACTTCACTACTATTTCTTTAATCAGGAACCTTGGCAAGGTTCTGAAGGGCAAAAAAATGTTGTACGGAAAGCTTTCCAAATTTGGAAAGATGTAGGGATTGGACTAGAGTTCAAAGAAGTGAGTTCACATACTGAAGCAGAAATTCGTATCGGATTTCTGCAAGGTGATGGTTCGTGGTCGTACCTTGGAAGAGATATCTTAAATCGTGGTATCAACGAGAGAACGATGAATTTTGGCTGGGATCTAACCAGGAATGCTAAGGAAGTCGATACTGCGATACACGAAATTGGTCATACATTAGGCTTTCCACATGAACATCAAAATCCAAATGGTGGAATCGTTTGGGATGAAGAGAGAGTCTATGCCGACTTAGCTCAACCACCGAACAGTTGGTCTCGGGAGACGACGTACAATAATATTATTCGCAAACTTGATCCTCGTGAAGTTAAAGGTTCAACTTTTGATCCAAACTCTGTAATGGAGTATCCTTTCGGTCCAGGACTCATTAAAGCACCACCTGAACTTGCAGCAGGAATTAGACCCGCAGGAGGCTTGTCTGCTAAAGATAAGGAATATGCTCTAAAATTCTACCCTGCTCTACCTGAGCATGAAATTGAGTTAAGTCCCTTTTTGTCTATTCCTTTAGAAATTGGAGAGGAGCGCCAGCAAAATTTCAGAATCAAACCTGAGGCAACTCGAGAATACAACTTTGCGACTTTTGGATTGTCAGATTCAGTACTTGGCATTTATGAAATTATTGATGGGGAGCCACGCTACATTAAAGCAGACGACGATAGTGGGGAAGAACGTAATGTAAATCTTCGTGTAAAGTTATTTACAGGTCGTCAATATATCTTAAGAGTTCGTGTCTACCACAATAGAGATGAAAAAATTGCTGTTATGATGTGGTAGAGTTTTACGGAAAAAGCTGCTGAAGACGACTTAGTGGAGTGAAGTATCTCGAATTTGGTCACAAAACGAGAATTATTCTCTCCACTAAGTATTGTTCAAGATAACAAATAAAACTTTTAAAACATTCTTTAAAGAAAGTAACAAAAAACAGTTGTAAGGAGATGGTAATGGCTGAACCTTATGGTGGGATCGTTTTAGGCAGAACCGGCAAAGAAGTCAGCCAGAAAACTAAGTCCAATCCTGAATATGTCAAAGACCTTAAAAAAGATCTCTACAAACTTGGTTTTCGTATTGTTGGTAAGGAACCTGACAAGGGATACACAGGTAATTTTGATCGCTTAACAGAATGGGCTGTTCGTGAATTTCAAATCTATGCTGGAATGAAGCGTGGTGCTCGTATCAATTTTAAGCTAACTGCAATTCCTGAATCGTATGATTTTCTTCGATTGACTGAGGTCGAGATTCCAGAGAATAAACGCTATGAGGGACCCATCAGTGGTGTTGTTAATCAAAAAACTGCTGAGTTAATCAAGTTTTGGCTAGATGATCAGCAAAGCTGGCGCTGTCCTGTCATTGCTTGTGCTTTTGAGCGATCAGGACGGGAGCAAACTGGCAAGTTAGTTCAGAATGGTGAGAATCTTTGGGCTGGCACAGAATCCTATGGTAGTCCCGGAATAAAAGCACAGGTTTATGTGCGAGATTTCACTCGTTACTACTGTAAAACAGACCAGATCCAACCACAGGTACAATTTCTGTGGGTTGCGCCTGACCTTGATTTTAATCTAGCACTTGGTGGAGTACAGCTTGATTCTCCTTTAGTAAGGAGTGGTCTAACGGCCCAGGCGATCGAGGATGCTCTAAAAAGTAAATTTAGCATCAATATTAAAGTTTTTGGTCAAGATAATAGTGGTCCTTGGGAAATTCATTTCCCTGGGAAACCCAATCTCACTGAGACAGATCTCTTCAAAGTTCCGAATCTCTCTACAGATCAATTTCATATTGATATCTTGCCCGAATGGTTAGCGGTCGGAGATTTTGTGAAATATGGTTCCTTAGGTGGGCCTATCTCAAGCCCACCACGACACTGCTGGGCCGAATACGGTGGAGAAATCCTACCAGAGTCATTCATTGGGGAATCTGCAACAATAGATAACCGCAGTACCTTTCGGGTAGTCAGGGCTGTTTCAGAAGTTGAGTGTAATGGATTTTTTGATAGCCTCAACGCTTATGATACTGGGTTAATCTCTCTCGGACCTGCCCACTGGATTTTGGGATTAAAGAGTAAAGCAGCCATTTCTGCTGGTGAGCTGGGAGGATTTTTAGCTTACCTTAAATTTAAGCAAGCTGATACTTTCAATTATGCCTTTGGGCGCTTTGGAATTGAATTGGCTGCGGAGTGGGAAAATGGTGGTAAAAACCTACTCAATTCAAGTAATCGAACTTATACTAACTGGCTGAAGCTTCGTGCAGAAGAAGGTTTTGTTACGCTACCAAAAGTTTGGGATGAGGCAAACTGGTTTAAGACCTGGCATTGGTTCTATCGCTTTGTCATGGCAGGTCGTCTGCGCTTTGCGGAAAACGGTGCTGAAACCCATTCCAGTTTCAAGTGGTACCGTCAGGCTATGTGGGATGTGGCTCGGATACGCCTGAGAGATATTCTTTCAGCAGAATGGCCAAAAGTAGACGGGCAACAACTAACTTACACTGGACCAGCTAATGCAGCAGGATCAGCAGGTCCTCGAAATGCTCGGATTGGTGATGTGTTTACTTCTGAGTTAGGGGTAGCACTGTTAATGCGCTGGCATATCAATGTACCGGGTACGGTTTTGAGGAAGGGGCAGGCAGGAAAACATTTGGTCGCTATCCTCAAAAATGCCATGAATGATCGAGGAGGGATTCTACCTGCCCTGGACTGGGCAAGGGATAATGAGGGTCAGGCTGCTTTGATCAGAGCATTGTTTGCTCACATTAACTCTGCCGAAGGTCCCTTAACTGCCGAAAAACCTCGACAGAATTTAATTAACACGCTGAATAATATCCAGGCATGGCCTGAAGATGATTCAACACGTCAGAAAAAAGGATATCAGCTTAGACAAGGAAGTCCCAATCCGGATTTTGCCACCCTTGTTGACAGGCAATTAGAGACAGCTCATAGCAGCTTCAACTTTTATCAACAGGGCATCAACGTTGCTGTTGCGAGTCCTGTTTTCAAACCCTATACAGCTATCCCGATTAGTGACCCCCCGATCGCTAACGGTGACAGAGATCGCTTTGGAATTTCTGTGCTAGGTAGTCCAATCTCTGGCAGTGACAGGCTGGAGTTTTTGGGACTGACCCTGAATATGTGTTTTCCAGACCCACCATCGGTTGAGCTTTTTCAGGATGAGGTTCCCCAGGAAGATGCAATCACTCCTCAGGAAAACGAGGAAGAGAATGATCCGCCATTACAACCCTTGGAGCGATCCGGTTTCTTTGGGTTGCAGTTACCAATCAGCTACATTGCAGATCCGGAGCGTCCCCTGTTGGTGACTGATTTAGTAGAAACCTTAGAGGGTTTACCAAACGAAGACTTGCAAATTTTCAACAACGCTGACACTCCTCACCAGCAGTCAGTTGAGATCACACCGCTCGTATCGCAAGACCGCTCTCAACTGGGCAAACATGAGTGGAGAGTAGACATTTCCAATCTGGTTGAGTTTTTGGGTTTTACACCAGAAGTGTCTGTTGTTCTGGAAAATGGTCAAGTTTCGTTGATTGTTCAAATTACTCATCCGCTTCTCAAGCAACCTTTACAGTGGAAATTGGATGCTAATGGTTCAGCGACTCCTCAAGAATTTAATTTCAATACTGTTGAAGATGAAGGTAATAGTATTGCCCGCTTTAGCATTCCTATAGACACTATTTCATTACTTCAAAGTTTGCCTTTGATTCCTAACGGTACAGTTGATCCATCTCTACAAATTGACTGTATCCTTAACCCTGAAAAATCAGACCGTAACTTCAGGATTCAGCTTGTTTTAAATGGTGCTGCTGGGATAGACCTTGGATCTCCCCTGGCTCGTTTAAGCTTAGCAAATGGGAAATACGGTGTTTGTTTTGATGCTTTAGATGGGCTGCAACTTATTCTCCCAGAGCAGGTAGGTGCATCCTTAAAGTTTGATCTATTTGAAAAGATTCAGGGTTCTGGGCGAGGGGCTGTTGTTAACAATATCTGGTCTCAAGCTCAACCAGATGGTTCCTTAGTCACATTGGATCTCGGTCAGTTAGAACCCGATTTAGATAGAAGCACACGAACAATTACCTGGAGAACGAACTTTCCAAACATTCCTCAAAAGTTAATAGAGGAATGGTTGAGGGAGAAGCTACAAAACGCAAATCAATTGGATGTTGATACGAGTCGCCAGCTCAAATCCCTTGCAGGCTCAGTTTTAGGAGCATTAAATCCTACTCAGGTCACATTTGTCACATTTGATAAATGTGGTGATGAAAAGCCTTTTGAATTTCAGATTGTAGGGAATACTGGAAAACTACAGATTTGCTTACGGATAAAAGTAGCAGATAGTTCAGCGCAGAACCTTATTCTAGAAGGTGATGGAAAATTTACTTTTCTATTTAAGATTCAGAATGGTGCAGCAGAAATGGAACCAGGCTCCTTTCGCTGTGAGGGAGAAACTCTACTTCAAGTAAAACGGAACTATAACTGGACTCTTTTGGATTCAGAACTGATTTCTCTTCATGTTCCGCTTAACACAGCATTCAAGTTTATTAGTCAACCTAGCGATCCAAAGTTGGAGTATGCCCCTGACGAATCCTTTCCACCAGGTCAAGAGGGTATTGGTTCTCCCGCCCGGATTTCGGTTCGAGTCCCAGCTTCAAAAGCTTATCGCAGTGGCGAAGAAAACCCTCGGCAGAAGGCAGAGCCGAACATTTTTACCTTTGAATTAGATGAGTTTGCGCTGCACAGCGGTGGCTATGATCTCAAGGGAAAGGTTTGTTCCGAAAATATCTCTTTTACTAGCAAAGGTGACGAGCCAATATTTGCTGAACCGCTAGCGGTTAAAAGTCCTGGAAAGCAGGAGAGTGGCAATGGACAGGTCATTGGGCAGATTGAGTTTAAGAACAGTCTATTAGTACAAGGAAGCCTACAAGCATCGGCTAAATTGAGATATTTTGATGACGCAATTGGCACTTTTACCCTATTACTAGCTCAAGACCCCGTCACTCGCCGCATTGATGCTGAAGGTTCTCTTGATGTCAGCGGCTTATCTGAATTCCATGTTGATCGCCTCTATCTCTCTTGCCTGGTTCGAGCTTTTCATCTGAGTGTTCGTTACTCAAATGGAACATGGGAGCCTGATGCCTGGATTTCTGGTCAAATTAAATTTGCACCGCCCCAAGGTATCTCTGCGGGCACGATGAAGGAATTATCAAATTTATTCTCTGGACTTGAATTTGGCTTTGAGCGCTTAAATCCATTAGACCTGGGTAAGACTAAGGTTGGGTTGAGCTTTCCTGCTAAGCAGTTTGAGTTTGCTGATATCTTCGAGGTCAAATTAAAGGGAGTTGAGTTTAATCCAGAAAACTCTCTGCGGTTATTGGGAGATATTGCCATCAAACAATTGCCAGGTGTTAATGCATCTCTAAGGTTTGGGGACATTACGCTCCGCCAAGGCCGACCTCCCAGTTTTCAAGTCAGTCGTATTGGAGCTCAGTTTACTGTTCCTGGCGGTTTCAAACTGGATGGGGACTTCCAATTCGTTGAACTGGAAGCAGAGTCTGGATTTGTCGGTGCATTTGCCCTCAAAACCGAAACCTTTGAAGGATCTGGGCTGCTGAAACTAACCCGTGTCAGAACAGAAGATCGTCAAGCTTGGGTGCCATCTCTAGCGGTTTATCTGGAAACCAATATTGATGTAGCTTTGTTTGCCGGATTTTTCCTGCGCTCTTTAGGGGTAGGTTTAGGCATCTATCAGGCACTGGATGGATTAGAGCCAAATCCCAAGAAAACACTGCCTCAAAAAATTGGTGCTCTTGTCAATAATCCGGCAGGGTTACCTGTGCCACGCCGCCCAGAGTCCTGGAAACCAGCACGACCGGAAAAGGTAGGCGATCGCCTCAATTGGATGCTGGTCGCCAACGGACTCATTACTCTAGGTAAGCTCCCAAACGATAAACCTCACCCGATTGCAGGAAGTATTTTATTAGCTATAGACCAGGACTTGCAAATCATTGCCGGAGTTAACCTGTGGTTATTTGCTTCACCCGATGATACTCGTCGTACTGAGTTTGCAGTAAAACCAGTAGGACGCGGAGCAATTGGTTTATCAGTGAAGGAACAACGGCTATTTGCCATGTTCCGCACCCTTAAAGATCCTAAATTCCGCAATGATGCCCCTCCAATCCTAAAGGAAGTATTGAGCAAGGTGGAAACCTCCTTGTTCTTCTCTGCTGATCGAAAGGGGATGTTGGTGGAGGTGGGTTGGCCCTGGGAAACCCGCATTAAGGGTCATGCTTTAGGCGGACTGATTCGTGGTGAGCTAGTTTCTGGTTTCCGATTTGGCATCTATCAGGGCGTGATTAGCTTTGGGCTAAATTATGCGGTTTCTATTGAGCTTAAAGCTGAAACGCGGGTTGGTTTCGATACGCGCTTAGGTAGTGCTGAAGCTCGGCTCTCGGCAAATGGCAAAGGTATGTTCCGGGCATCCTTTGCAGGAGCTTTAGACCGTGAATTCCGGACTTATCTAGTCGGGGATGTCAGAATCCAAGCAACTTTGTCTTTAACTGCCCAGGCATCGGTGTCACTGTCGAAAAGATTTACCCGTTGGCTCAAGATTAGCATCAGCATCCGCTTCAAAGTTACCATACAAATTTCAATCGCTGCTGCCCTGACTGCTGCAATGGAACCAGGCCCAAATTTGGGATTCACCGGAGAAGCAGAGGTTGCCGTTTCAGTCTGTGGTTATCGTTTGGCAGGACGGCTAGCTTTTGCTTCCCGTCCAGAGATCATTGGTCGCGTTCGGAATCGAATCAAAGCACTACTACCGCCGAACCTGGCAGCTAAGATTCAAGGATCGGCTACTCCAATGTTTAGCCTTTTAGCTGCTCCCGAAGCTGCTATTGAACAGCCGCCCAAGCCCTGGACTTATCACTTCCGTAAAGTACCAGGTACAAAATATGTGCGAGTTTTACTTTTCCCCAGTCCAGGAACTCCTTACCCAAAACCTAGTGATAAGTTATCTCGTTTTACAATCCAACTTAGAGAGAACGTCAAGTTTGATGGATTTGTAGGAAGCAAGCAGACAATTGCAGCAGAGGGGAGAGTACTGTCTTGGAGTGAGAACTTGATGCAGGAGTTATCAATTGCTTCTACTTCTAAGACAGGGCCAGGTTCTGAGCTGCCTGAAGCTGAACAGGAGAGGATTTATGTCCGAGATGTATTGCAATCAATTCAAGACGAGAAAACAGATTTTCGTAAAACTCAGGAAATCAGTGATTCTCGCCCTCTCAATCCTTCACCGGAGCATACCGATGATGAAACAAGAGCGATCGCCCCAAATACTCTTAACTCTCCCAATCTAGCTCGAAATACTCGTTACGATCAAGAACTGGCAAATGCCTGGTCGAATGATCCTAAGCTTCCTAAGTTTCAGATTTTAGTGAGCAACGAGCTTGAGACAATCACAAAGGCCGTCGAGAAGCTAGATGAGCTAGCCAGATTGGAGAAAAAGCCAGACTCTATTGCATCAGATACTCCAGGTGAACTAAGTAATTTATTCACAAAGTTAACCCGTATTCAACCAAACGTTTCGGTTGAGCCAAATCTACCGGAGATCCCGAAGCTACCGGAAAAAATTTTCGTCTACCTTCTATCGAGTTCAGAAGCTGAGCGCTTTCAGGCGAATAAGGTGTGGCGTGTTGATCCATCAGATGTTAATGATTCAAAGGGATTTTTTATCGCCAAACAGGACAATGGACTACAGGTTGTTCCCAATAACTATCAAGAAGGGGCTGAGGAGGGTATTTCAGCTGGCATGTTGCTGGCAGAGTTATTAGAAATTCTTGCAGATGATAAAGCACAGGTTAATGAGAACTATGTTGATCAGGATGGAGAAGAGGGCTTTGCCCACCTCCTAAACCTCATTCTTCAGTTTGAAGTACCTGATGAAGTATATGGGAAACCAGATCCCGTACCAGACTTAATTGATCTAACTGAAGATAAAGGTATTCGCATTGAAGACCAGGATATGGAACCATTGGTTCCTCCTCTGGGGAAAGGAATTGCACGTCCAGAATACGATCTTGTTGCAGGTCCTGTTGCTCAGTCTAATGACCAGATTTGTCTAACCTGGCTATTCTTGCGGGAAGACCCATCTGTGCCGGAAGGAGGGCCTACGGAGCGCCGTCAAGATGACCCTGCCAACGTCTTTACTGAACTCCAAAAGTTTGTGGTCATCCGACGTAACCTCAGTCGTTTAGGGGACAAACCTCGGGAATTCCCACTCTACCAAAGCTGGATTAAAGGAAAGGAGTCAGAACCCGGAATGGAGACTTTAATTCGTCCTCCATTTCAGTTCGTAGACAACCAGTTAGAGGAGATTGGAGAAGGGAATCAACTACAGTATGAAGTGATTGCTAAAGCGCCCGATCGCGTTCTAACCTCCTGTCTCATTAATGTTGTACGCCGAACAGTCAAACCACTACCCCCTCCAGGACAAGCACTAGCGCTCCATAATTTGCAGAAGAAACGGATTGAAATTGTGGTCGTGATTGATCCAGTGATCGTAAAAGACGAAAACACAGGGGAAGAGCGGGATGCAATGCCCGAGCAACTGCGACTGCGATATCGTTTTGTCCGGGCTGGAACAGTCGGTTCCTATGGGTTTGAATCACGTTCAGAAGTAAGCACAAATTGGGTTTCTGGCTTACCTTCTAGAGAGACGGACGAGAACTTGAATGAAGTGCGAATTGAGTTTGCATCAGTTAAGGAAACTCAAGCCCTTCCCTGGGATGAAACCACCAACTTTCCACCGCCACTCTCACCCAATGACACAAGCGATCGCTTGCTGGAATGGAAACAGCAGAGTTTAGAGCAAGTAGACCCACTAACCTCGAAAAAAGAAACGCAAACAGCGCTGATTGGCTACTATGTTGAAATTCCTGAGCAGCTACTTGACACAGAGTTAGGAGAGCAATGGAAACGCCCCGGCTGGGCTATTGAGTTTTACGTTGGGCAACAGAAGAACAATTCAAAACAGCTGAACCAGCCCATTGAACGCTCTGTACTCCAAAAGTGCCGCCACGCCATTGTTCCCATCCTCAGCCCAGGCACCGGAGAGAAAGAGGCCACAATGGATGCTGCTGAGCGTTTAGACCTCGGTCGAGGCAACCTTGTAGAGGCACTGGAGTACATTGACAGTAACATTCAAGACGCTCAGCAGTGGCTAGATTCTAATCGTTTGATTGACTACATCGTCAATTACACTCAAGCTTCAAATCCACTCACTTTGACTCTAGCCTGGAGGCATGATTTATCGGGTCGTAAAGGTTACGATGACCCGTTATTAAACGGCTATGGTGATAGCCCCATTCCTGACAAGTTTTTCAATCCGGTCGTGGGGTATCAGCTTTATCGACAGGATGCCTATGATCCCCAACCTCCCAGCTCAACTGTAGAACTGGCAATTCGTGCTGTGCCTGATTTACTGTACCGGGCCCAACCTGCTTCGATCGAAGTCAAAGGACTGGCTGACCAACCCGATCCGACCATCTCACGCGCCCAGGTGCCGACGACGATTGAAGAGGAGGTGCGCGATCGCCTCGATCGGGGATTGAAGCAAACCGAGGGAAATACCCCCCCCATTGCAGATTGGGTTCCAGAATTACCTCAGGACTTGCAGGAATTTCCGATTGTCTCCCTAGCAGATGGGCAGGAACCCCCTCCCCCCTTTCAATGGACAGAGGTGCAACCGGGAGGACAAATCTGGTTACATCAAGACATTCAGGCGTTTCTAAAGAAACTGGCTACTGCGTTGAAGGAGACACAAAAGCTCAACGATGTTAGCTATGTCTTGACGCTTCGGGAACCACTGGAGGTCAAGTCGTATGAATTGCCAGACTCTGACTCGGCGGCTGAGACTTTGGTTGAACTGACGAAAGCCATTCAAAATTTACAAACAGAATTTAATGACAAGACTGACCCCTATGGCTGGCGCACGCTGGAATCCCTTGGACTAGCTTGCGAATGCCGTTTTGTCACGTCAGAAGGGCGATCCATCCCGACGGAGGCTATTATTTCAGCACTAATATTCAGTACAGACCTTCCTCTCATCAGTGTTGGCATCTTTTTGGCAGAAGACCAAAAGACTCCACTCGATGTTTTGCGCCTTGTTTATGCCCGCTCTTTGAAGGCATGGGAGCAAGAACCTCAGCGTCCTTTCAATCTGGACATCATTTTGTCTCATCGGTTTTTAGGTAGCCAACAAGCTGACCTGCGCCTGCCTGAGGCACAGAGACCTTTGCTAATAGCTCCAGTCAAAAAATGGCTAGAGGAAGTCAATCCACGGTTACAACGATCGCAACTGCTTCAAGAAGAAAGTGACAAAGCATGGCGACGAATAGTGACTTATCGCTATGATGCTCGAACCAATGAAACTCAGGGAAAACCTAATCAACCCGTGCCTCAGGCTGTTGTAGCGTTACCAATTCAACAGGATGGTCGATTGGAATGCAGTTTGCCAATCCCAGATGGTTGGGCGCATCGGTACAAGATTGCTTTGGCTTTGGTGCGTCGGTATGACTTGGCGTTAGGACGAATTTCCCAATCTCCTACCAAAGCCGATCAATTCATTGAAGTGCCGGTAGACCGTTCTAACCCGCTCGTGCCTCACAATCTGTTGGCAACTCCCTTAAATGGTTCGATTCAGGCGGTTGTCTTCCGTCACCCCGCAGCGTTTGCTGCCTCAGCCTCCGCTGTTCAAGCGGTTCATATCCAGTACTCGGGTACAACGGTTTATTTGCAACGACGGATTAAAGACCTGGGCAAACTTCAATCCGTCTACGATCGCTTCATCACAAAATATCCAGGACTGAAATGGGGAGAATACCAAACCTGGTTGGAGAGAGAAGGCAAAGAGCTGTTTTCTCCTGAACAAGCACCGGACATTGTCAAAAAAGATGGTAGCCCCGGCACTCCTGATTCGATTGCCCTGAAACCTGTGCTAGAAGCAAAATCTGGAATTTATGGGACCGATCGCTATGTGTATCCCGATTTGCCAGGGTATTACGAGTACCGAGTGGCAGCCTATAGCACCGCAGGGCGCAGTAAAAGTTCGCCTGAGGCAACAAGCTGGGTTACTCCTCTCTACCAATCCGGGCCAGATGCTCGTCAGCAACCCCATGCTGAGCAGTGCCTTCCCACAACTGTCTATAGTGATGATGGCACTACTAAGCAATTAACCCTGCACATTCCGCTGGTTCATCCCAGGCAACACATGCGGGAGGAAATTAGGGGGCTTTGGGTTGATGCTGATCAAACACTGTCGGTTAATGGTCTAGATGACGGAACAGGCGTTCCTACCAAGGAAACCATTCGCTTTGGGAGTTTGCCAGATTTATACCTCACCTATCAGGCTTACCTTTGGATTAATAACACGGACTCAGAAGACGTTAGCCCTGTTTTTCTGCCGTTATTACGCATCTTGCCACCGGAAGTAGACAAAGATGATGCTTGGTTCAGTGTAGAATTGCAAGCGCCAGGAATGCTTCCAAATCCGTTAGAACCGAATTTGTCGCAAGTAGAGGGGCAATTAATATTCAACCTCCAAATTACGCTCACCAGTCCTCTGGCAGATCCATTAATTTCAGCCCTTCAGACAAAAGCAAAAACAACGCCCAGTGGAACTGTTGCGGAAATAATTCCCATTGTTGTCCAGCGTGGTGGCATCTGGTCTGAACTCCCGTCCTCTTTAACACCTTGAAACTGACCTCATTGGAAGGAATTGGTTATGGCTCACCCTAATCGTATTCATTTAGTAATTCCCACCCCATATGCATGGTCTGCTGAAGGCAACGTTTCAGACCGGGTTGAGATTGTGCTAACTCCATCGGCGGGGGCAACCTTCAATTTCGAGACAATTGGAACTGTTGCAAATGTTCCTCCTTTAGAAAAATATGACCAGTGGTATTGGCAATTTTCGGGTGATTTGCAGGCGCAAATAACTTGGAATATTGACGGGAATCAGATTGATTCTGGTCAAAAAACAATCCGCGTTAATGCTTCACTGGAATTGGTTTTGCCAGAGCCAGACGGTCCAGATAAATTGCTCCGGGGTTCACTCAGTTTGCCTGTCGATTCATTTGATCAAGCAAGTTGGCAAGACCGACTCCAGGAACTGTGGCCTACGGCTAACCTAGCAGACATTAAGCAACTGCGAATTGAACCGACAGGATTATTTGTCCTAGGAAACCTGCCAGAGGCGTTTTTCCCAGCTGGAACTTCTAATACTCAAGTTGTACTTCGAGTTCCTCAACAAGAGAAAGACCAAGTTAAGGATCAGAACGCTGTCAAAACTATTTTTCGCTGGAACGGAGATTTATCAACACAGCACATCGAGACTGCAACCCCAACTCGCTTATGGACTTTGCTACCGTTCCAATTTCGAGATGAACTGGCTGGCGAGTTCACACTGATTAATCAAGATGCTGCCACTTTAATCCGAAAGTACGTTGCTACACTTCCTATTGAAAACCCCGGTCAGCAAACACAAACGTTTCTCGACAACGTTGAGTGCGAACCTGCACCGGAGTGTAAAATCTTTCTGACCACTACACCAGAGGAGATTAGCTGGTGGGCAGAGGGAATCGGAGTTCGCCTGATGATCGCTGCTCCTCAGACTTCTGAATCACTTCAAGGAAGACCTGAGGCAACTTTTTACCCTGAGTTTCTCACTGGCAGCTTGACCCGAGATACAGGCGACACCTGGCAACAACAACCAATCGCCTTTATTGCTGGAGCTTCTGACCCAGACGAAGGACTTCGGGAACTCATTCAGTTGGATCTCACCCTACCACGAACCTTAAGCTTCAAGTTTACAAAACGAGATTTGGCGGCGATCGCAATTCCAGCAACCTTGCTTCAAGATGCCAAAGGTCTACTGAAGGTTGCCTCGATCACGGTTAACGATGCAACAACAGGGGGAACCAAGGATATCCAAAAAGCAATTCAACGAGTTTGGCTTTGTGTTGAAACAGGTTGGTTGTCACTGGATACGCTGCAACCTCAATTGCAGTTAAAGGTAGATCAAACTCAATCATCTTCGGCAGTGACCAGCGTTTTGCCCCTCAGCCAGATCGTTGGTGCTTTTAATCCATCTCCGGACACCGAGGTACTGGCAGGGATGGATATTCAGGTGGAAACCTTAAGCAATAGTTTTGTGGCGATCGTTCTGAAAATCTCGGAAACTGAGCCGCTGTTGAGCTTATGGATCGAACACCCAAAAGTCATTCTCCAAACTCCTCGTGTTTGGTATCAAGCACCGAATACAGATGAAAAAGCACAGGGTTCTGGGGATGAAGTGCTGATCGATGACCAACCCAGGACTCAACGACCTGTACCAGAGGCTCTCATTCCTTCACTAACCACCTTAACAGATTTGTCGAATGGCAAAGAAGTTCAGTTGGAGGAGCGTCTCCATCAGATCTTGTTATCTGCAACCTTTATCTCAAAAAATGCTTTAGAAGAACTGCCTGAGCAACCTGAACAACCTGATAAAGTTGGAATTCCTCAAGCTCTCCAAGCATCCGTAAGTTTCGATTCAGTTGCAAACAAGTTTGTTTTCAGTTGGGCAAATAGCAAGGGAATGCGTCTGTGGCAGTACTCAGAAGGCTATCCGCTGATCCAAACCGTGCCTCTTTCTCCTGCTGCTTCCCGCGATCGCTTTTTGGATGCTAATCGGGGCTTGATTCCCTATGAAAAATTGAAGCCGAATAAGCGGAATAAAGAAGTAATCATCGAATTCCCAGAGAGTGGATTAGCGAAGCTGAATAACAAACCCGATGGTGTTGACTTTAAAAGTAATTCCTGGCAAGTTTCCCCAGAGTTTTCTAATCAACGGTTCTTTTTGCCAACTCTTCCTGGGGTGGAATTGCAGCAAGCGAAACCCGAGGCAGGAGAACAGAAAAAGCAATGGGACTGGTTCTATCGACATGCTGTACCTGCACTGGATGAAGCCTACACTGAGGTTGTGGAAACATCTACAGAAGAGGATGACCCTAAGAGTACTGTGCCTGTCTCTCTGACCCTAGTCAGAGAGACAGAGGCGTTTAAACTGTTTCCTGAAACGGACAATGATAAGCAAGCTAAGGGCTGGCTACCCAAAACGCCCCAAAATATTGAAGGGGTAACCCCGATCGAGATTCAGCAGGTGAATTTGAAGGGTCGGTATCCTCAATTAAAGTTCAAGCTAGATGGTATTGACGAGCCTTTTATCTTTCAGCGTCCCAAATTTCTTGATGATTCAGCGATCTCAGCCCTCACCCAAAAACTTCAGGTTAGCTTGACAGATGATGAAGCAAATCCACCTCAATTTCAAGTGACGTGGAAGAAGAACAATGATGATCCTAACGCTCCCAGCATTGTCAACAATGGTCAACCCCTGATTGCTCTATGGAACGAGGTACGTCAACGAGTGATGACCCTGGATGCAGAAGGAGTGGTGAGAGAAGAACCCTCAGGAGCAACGGTTCGAGAGTGGCCAGTGAATCGATTACCTCGCCTGCTTCGCTCAGAAACTTATGAACTTCAAGACCAAAATGATTCAGGTACGACGTTACAACTAGATATCGCTGGAATTGTCCTTGCAGATGCTGAAAATTCCAATCCCGAGCAAGAACGTGGGCAGTGGATGCTGCATGATGGTCAGGGAAGTTGGCCGGTTTGGCGCGGTTTTTGCCTGTTTCCAACTAAATTGCTGGAAATACGGCAAACCGACGCGACGCTGACAGTAAAATTAGAGGCGATCATACTCTGGCAAACAAAAAACGATTTAGAGAAGATTTCATCTGAGCAACTTTCTCAACTTGCTGCGACTTCTGTTGGAAGAGTTACTCTCACGTTTGCTGGCGTAGATTCCAACCTCATTTCTCCTGGGCCAGTCATTAATTCTTCTTTCAAGTTTCAAACCATTACAGGCACAATAGATTGGCGGTTTTCACAATTACCAGAGGATCAGACTGAAGCATTAGCTGAGCAAGAGGAAGGAACAGTTAAGCTGTTGCGGATAAAAGCAGAATTTAAGGACAATTCCGCAGAACTTGAATTGCCAATGAGTCTGCAAGAAGTTGACCTGAAACACCCGATTGGCTTACTGCGTTTGAAACCTGATAATGAGCTTTTAGAAACTACTTGCAAATTCACCAAGGGCTTGCTCAGTTTCACGGCTAAACGAGAAACTACTGAATTTGCTTATACCCTTCCTTCTACAGAACTAAAACCTGAGTCAATTCTAAAGATTCCACAAGCTCTACCAGAGGGGTGGACATTTAGTTGGATGAATCCATTGATGGGTAACTCACCCAGGTGGAAGCTATCGCATACAAGCCAAAGCAATTGGCAATTTCGCTTGGAACAAGACGAGGTAGATTTGACAGGAGACCTGAAACTCAGACTTAATCAAGTAGGTCCTCGTCAGTTTATGTTCCAGGTCATGGGAATCGATCAGTCTACAACGCCTAACCCGCTTGAGCAATCTTGGTTCAGAATTGATGATAGTGCACCCGAAGGTGGGTTTGTAGGTATAGAGTTTGCCCCACCGGAGGCTCCATCTGATGCTCAAGCCCCAGAGTTGAAAGTTTCAGATATTGCCACAGAAATTCAGATCTGCTTCAGTGATCGCAAACCTTCTACCAATGATTCTGTTCATCTTTACGATCCAAAACTGGACGAATTGGAAAGCATTGATCAAGGAACGAGTATTATTCAAGAACTGCAACCCAATCTTGGAACTGATGAAGAGCCAGACCTTCGAGCTTTTCCTGGAGTAGGAGCAATTGCGCTCGGAGAGCAAATTTTCTGGTGTACGAGCGATGGTAAAGTTCAGCGCTGGGATCGTAATAAAAATGAGGTTGATCAAAGAATTCAGTCTTCGGCAACCAGATCAATAAAAATAGAATTTCCTTCAGGTTTAGGCCAGGACTTTAAAGCAACATTCTTGTGTCCTTTTGAGGATAGCCAGTCTCAAGTTCTCGCAATTGGTAATCAGAATCAAAATGAGAATCAACTGTTGGTATTCTGGGATTTAAATGATCCCAATCAACGACCAACTGGGTTACCCTTAATCGTGGAGCAGCCCTCCCCTGAATTTGGTGATTTTCTTGCTTTGGCAAACAATCGCCGTCGTGAAAGTGGAGCAGCACGGGTAATTGCTTGGTCTCGAAAAATTAAGAGTGGTACAGACAAATATCATTTGCGCGTTTGGATTCCAGACGATAGCCCTACCCCCCCAACATCCTCTCCCTCACTTCCCCATGAAAGCAACATTATTGCAATTGACTGGGAACCAACAAAAAATTGGCTCGTAACAGGAGATCAAGACGGCAAGATTGTAATTTTTGATCCGAAAGCAAGTAGTGCAAACATAGCCCAGATTTTGATTCAAAAGTCAGTTCCTGTTACAGCTATTGCTGTTATGAGTACTGATATTAGTAGTTCTCGTCTTATTGTGTCTGGAGGCCCAGATGGTGGAGTACGCCTATGGACTGAACCGCCGCTGAACATGCCTACAGGCACAGATCCTGTACCTGAAAACGAGACACCAATTGATACGTATTCCATGCTTGCAGGAGTCAAAAAACTGGTTCCTTTGAGTAATTCTGAGCTGGCAGTCCTAGATGAAGATGGGACTGTTGTTATTCTCACAATTTATACACCAGAAACAGGTGAACAATCGAAAATAAGGTTTGTTACTGAGCTGAATAATCCATTTATTGATGGCTCCAAACTTCCTCGAATCCTGAGCTTTTCTAGTGCAGAGATTAGGTCGATCGATTGGTTATCTGCACGTCGTAGCCTGCTAGCGATCGGTAAACCACCACGAACTCGCCTTGTTGGTCTATTAAGACTGAAGAAACAAGCGAAAGAGCTGGATATCAGCCTGAGTGTAACAGGATGGTGGGTTGTAGAGAATGAGCTTACTTTTATCGAGGAAGTTGAGGTTCCTGGAACTATCAATGAGAGAAAATGCTTTCATCGAATTAGGGTTTTTCTAGACCAGACGACTTTGCCGCTTGATGCAGTTTATAAAGGAATTGGCTCCCGTACCGAGGATGAATTCTTTGCAGCGATCGTTGAACATACACTGCGTCTTAGCGTTGGGAAAAAAGTTCTGAGGATCGATAATCAACTGAGTCCTTTCCAACAGGTAGAGCGTAATTGGCAAACAACTCAACTGCTGAGGTTGACAACGCTGGAACGTTTTCCTCAAATCTTCAGGGATGACACTATTCCTATTGACAATGCCAATAAAGATAAATTGGTTCTAGAAGCAGGAGCCGTCTTCTGGCTACGCTGGGTTAAACCAGACTTAGAGCGACGACGGGGAGCTAGTGATATATACCATCCGGCCTTGAGAATCTTTCTCCGCCCCCAAAAAGTAGGACGATTTCAAGCAATTCAAAATGAGACCGATTGCTTGCATTTAGTGCGTCTTCCCTTCGCTTCCACGTTACAGAAACTAATCAGTAAGACACTGTCTATTCCCGATCTCGATAACGACCAACTTTGCCACGATTCTACTGGAGTCCAACCTGCTTTATTAACATTACCTGAGGATAATCCACCTAATCAGGTCGCCTACTTCCGGCGTACCAGTCCTCTGAGTCCATCGCTTCTACGAACATCTTCTAAAATTCAAGTAACCAATTTCGATGCTCTCTGGCTACAAGAATCTTTTCTCAAAAAGGTTCTCCGCCCTGAAACTGTCGCAGGTCTTCCAGATGGGCAAATCTCTCCGGTTCTCGATGGTCAGCTTGATGACCTTGACTGGCTCCGTCTACCACCTAGCCACGCATCAGATACAGGCTTGAATCCTGGCAATATTGAGAAGCGCAGGCAACAGCAGGTGTTAGTCGCTGCAACCCTCACGCGGTATCTTGATGACTCTGCCCCTAGCTTGTTTGAGTTTCCTTTTCAAGTGCTGGGGTCCGACAAGCCACCACGACTCAGTACGGCAGCTGAAGCATTTCAGGAGCCAACAAAACCGCTTGAAACATCCTATAAGCTGACCCTTTGTAATGTACAGCTGGTGGCATTTGTAGAAGGAAAATTTGTCTGTCTAGCTCGGGAACAATTAGAAATTTCTGCTGAGAAGTTGATTCAGCAGATGGGAGGGAATCCAGACGAAGCAAAAAAACAGCTAGAGGCAGAGCTTGAAGCCCTCAAACCTGCTTATCGTAAGGGACAGATTAAGCAATTTCTCGATCTACTGTCTGTGTCATTGCCGGAGGCACCGACATTAGCACAGCAGGTGAAATACTTGATTCTCACTTGGGCTAAAAATATTTTAGCGACTCGTCGCCGAAGCTATGGTGCGTTTGTCCTAGTAGATTTTTCCCAGGTGCTGTTGGTGCCACTCAGTCCTGAAGCGTTCCGAGAGGAACTGCGCTATGCTCAACCCTGGTTGGGTCAAACCTTAAAAATCGATCCCCGCAGCCGTTTCCCGCGAGTCGTCCCAGCCACAGAAAATCCAGTAACAGGGCGTCAACCGCTCGTTCAATTGATTCCAAACCCCGATCTCAATCTGCTCCTCTTTGCGGCAGACCCAGTACCTCCCACACCTCCTCAACCGACGATCGCGGCAACTTACTTTCGTTTGGCTCCCACCGGGCCTGCACAGTGGTCGAGGGAGAAACTCACAAGGCTATTTACTGGAATCCTGCGACCCGCACAAAGAGCGAGTGCCCAAGTCTTTAAAGTCGGCACTGCTGAATCAGGACGGATGATGATCCAGCCAGGGGATTTGCCAGGGAATTTGTTGGGAACCACCATGCGAGAGGATATTCCTTTCGAGCAGTATGATACGAAAATTTTTCCTCGCCCAGACACCCGAACTAGAACCGAGCGACCAGTCGTGTATTGGGAAGTACCAGCCGAGGAAGAAGAGGCGGAAACAACTTCCATTGAAACAGTCTTGCCACCCCTGATTGATGTGATGTCTTGGGCTGCTCGTCCGGGAGAACTTACTTGCACCAGTTGGAACATAGAAAACATTCAATATGAAAGTGATCGCATCAAGATTGGCGTGGCACCTGAAACATCAGCAACCCTGCGGCGACCGAGAGCGATCGCGGGGCAGAACCAAAGCGTTCGCTTGACATTGAAGGAAACAGAAAAATCAAATCCGCAACTTTTGGATGGAAAACGCTTCTGCTACGCTCAGCTTGAATTGCAACAGGTACTCGATCGTACAGGCTCTAAGAATTTTCCTGAGCAAGGAATCTATGCTGTTCTGGCTACTCGTAATGAGATCTTCCGTAGTTTTACCTCACCAGATCGTGCCCAGCAATCTCCTGGCTTGGTTTATTTCGCAGGTACCCAATTTGCCCAGGCTACCCTAGAAGACTTCACTCTCTATTTATTTGCGGATAGCCGATTCCAGCCTAAATCTGACACATCTCGCACTCGCTTACTCTGGACGCTAAACCCGAATGATTTAACCGAAATTCCAAAAGATGCATTCGATTCAACAGCAGATGGGGTGATTCTTGCTGGCATTAATTCACCCAATGATGCAGGGAGTGGTTGGACATCTCTGTCAGGGTCAATTTCGCAGTATGAAGTCGCCTTTAGCGTGCTTCTGGAGAAGATGCCTGAACCTGCGAATGAGCCAGTGTACTTAGCAGTTGTTCACTACACGCTTGTCGAGGCTCCGCCGGGTGGTGGCACACCAACAGATGGTGAGCCGCCTGAGGATAAGTTTGTACCAGAACTGTGGTCAATGATCGCTGTTTACTTCTTGAGTAATCAAGGGCGGCTACGTGCCCCTAAACTGAGTATCTCTGTACTCGCTGCTCCTCAAGATACTCCTGAATCTGTTATTTTGGCTGGTTATGGTCGCCTCAGCAATTCTGAGTTTTCGCCGATTCGACCTAATGCTGGTAAAAGTCAACAGATCGAGTGGTCACGTACTGCCAGTCTTGAGGTTTTGCATCGGATTAATAATCCAGCTAATCTGAGCAGTTATGACTATGATGTCGTGGTGTATGGATCAGGTGGGGAAGTGTTTCCGACTGAACAGACAACAAATGAAATGGTTGGATAATATAAAAACTATTTTTCCCGACCCAATGGGTACTGGAGTTTAGTTAAAAGTCTTGCCTTCAACTTGGCTATGAGCCACTCAGCGCTGCTGAGTCAATTTGTCATTGGTCTAATTTCTAGAAACCAACACTGGTCTGCTTGCGCTCCACTCAGCGAAGCTGAGTTAGAGCGCGTTAGCTAAACGCCAGTAGAGAAAAGAGCGCGAGCGCACCCGATGGCGAGGGGTAGAATGAGTGCAACGAAATGCCAGCTTCCACGAAAGCGAGGAGGTTGGGCGCTGTTAAAATCCAGTCGCCTGGATTTTAACAACAGGGTTTCATGTGGCTATTACACGAAAGAGGCAAAAAGCTGCTACGTTGACCTCGGTAAATTTACAGATGTTGTCAATGATTTGTCGCTAACGCCGATCTTCCCCGCCCCCTCAGCCGCTGCGATGCCTCATCCGGTCGAACACCTCAACTTACCTCTAACCAATCTGCAATCACCTCAACAGGGGTGAGGGTCGGGTGTGTTCAAGCATAAGGCGAACCTTTCTGAAACCTGTCATAAGAGATTGGACGGTTGCTGGATTGTCGGCGAGTAGCAAGCGATCAAGTCTAGCGTCAATGTCCTCTGGCGCGATCGCCTGCGTTCATTGCAGCCATCAGTAGAAAGAAACTCTCTTCGTATCGCCTATGACGGTTCAGGGTAGAGCAGGTGAGTTTCAAGCCGATGGTTGATGAGGGGAGTCGGGAATATTCATTTATAACCAGTACAATTACTTACTTTATGTACATTCAGAAAATATTCTGTTTGGTTAAGATTCCCGGAAAGTAAGGCTTTTTTTTTGTAGAACAAGGTAAAGAGCAACCGTCTTTAGACAGATTAATGGAAATTGAAGTGCTAAGTAGTACTCAGTACTACAAAAAGAGTTGGATTGCCTCCTTCCTGGGAGCTTTCTAGGAATGTCAGTTTGAAGGCTCTGTCTCCTGTGCTACCAGTTCCTTTACTGAAGCAGAGGCTCTGGATTTTTATTTTCAGGCACCGCCAGGGAACGAGAAAAGCCTCAGTATTAGAAGCCTTCAATTCAATTAGCCTGGGGAATTTATATTTAATTTCATCATTGATTAGAATATGCGTACTCAAGAGCAATTAGAAGAAGTAACTTCCGTCCAAGGATTAGAAAAGCCTGAAGAAAGTCAATTTAAGCTAGTTTTTCAAAATCTGTTGAGAGCTGCTAGCCAACTCAGCGACAAATATTATTGTAATCAGGCGTTAGAGCTTACTTTGCAGTATCTTTCGTTCTTACCTGATGACTCCCGCGAACAGATTTTTGAACATACCCTAACTGCTATTAGCAAAGTGGATGGTAATAGCGAAGATTCCTACTACGCTCGATCCCTGCTCAATCTACTTCAGTACTTACCTGAGCCTTTGAAGAACAGAGCTTTACTGGAAGCATGGGAGGCAATGAGTAGTATTCATGATCCAGATCAGTGTGTATCTACCTTAAAGGAGTTACTTCCTCACCTGCCAGATCCTCCAAAACAAGAAGCTCTTAAGAAATTGCTAGAAGTAGCTGATAATCTTTCAAGAGTAGATGATCGTGCTTCTATATTTAGCAACCTTGTGTCTGATTTGCCAGAACCGCTCAAGCAGCAGGCAGCAACAGAAGCGCTGGCGGCAATTAGCCAAATAGAAGATTATTACCGCTCTTCCTATTGGACATCTCTCCTGGCAAATTTACCAGAAGCTCTTCTTGCTGAAGCTCTTGCAGTAGCTCAAAAAATTGATGAGTCAAGCTATCGTGTTTCAGCCCTAAAGGAGTTAATTCCTTACTTGCCAGAACCGCTCAAGCAGCAGGCAGCAACAGAAGCGCTGGCGGCTGTTAGCCGAATTGAAAGCGCTTCCTCTTGTTCTTCTTACCTGACTTCTCTCATTCCCCATCTATCATCACCTCTTTTATTAGCGGATGCACTTTCAGTAGCCCAAAAAATCGACGAACCGAGCAGTTGTGTTTCAGCCCTAAGAGAATTAATTTCTTATTTACCAGAACTCCTTAAGCAGCAAGCTTTAGAGAAGATACTAGAAGTATTTGATAGTATTGCAATTGATGAGCGCATTCAAGTTCTTCCCGTCCTGATTACTCATCTATCAGAGTCTCTCAAAGATGAAGTTCTAGAGAACCTGTTAAAAGTGATTAACGATACTCAAGAGATTACCGATCGTATTTCATCTTTAATTAAGATAATCCCACACATATCAGAATCTGCTAAAGAGCAATCTTTATTAGAGTTATCAGAGGACATTAGTAACATTGATGAATATTACCAGGTATTTTCGTTACCAGAATTAGTTGAATATTTGTCACCTCAGTTACTTATAAAGTCTTTTTCTAGTGCTGTCCGAATCAGCGATGAGTCCGTTCGCAGTTCAGCAATAGATGAACTACTACCTCATATTCCAACCGAAGTCCTGCCTGAAGCATTTTCAATGGCAATTGAACTAGAGGTAGCTGAAGAGCGAGTTTTAGCTCTACTTGAACTAATTCCACGTTTGTTAGAACCCTTTAAACACCAAGCAATTGAGGCAGTTTTGTCAGTTATTGGCGATATTACCGAAACAAGTACTCGTGCTTCAGTATTGAGAAAAATAACCTCTCATTTATCAGGACAAGATAAACGAATAATTGAGGCAATGTTAGCAATTGTTAGTGATATTTCCGAACCCAATGAGCGTGCCTCAGTATTGGAAGAACTAGCCTATCATTTGTCAGAAAAAGATAAACAACAAGCAATTGAATCTGCACTAGAAGCAATCGAACAGATTAAGGAGGATTACTCTCGCTCTTCAACCTTAGTATCAATCATCCCCCATACTCCGATTACTCTATTCGATAAAGCCATCTTCATTGCAAACAGCATTGTTGATTCCGGCTATAGGGCTTCAGCTTTAAAGGAATTAGCTTTGTATGTTCTACCTGAATCATTAGATATCGTTCTTTCCTCTGCCGAGGAGATATCTTCTGTAAAAGACCGCATTGAAGTGTTAAAGGTATTAACGCCACGATTACCAGAAGAAAGCCTACATCAAGCAAACGTTCGTTGCCTTAACCAAATACAGGCAATCGAAGATATTAGTGATCGCACCAAAACTTTAGCTACTCTAATTCCGCAGCTAAAGAATGATCTACTAGATGAAGCTTTGAGAATTGCTCGAAACATCCAAGATCCAGTAGAAGCAGAGGCTCGTCTTGAGGCAATTGATGAACTTGGACGCCGAATTTCAACAGAATTTGCAGATGTAGACGACTGGGAGGCTCGTAGGGAACGTGCTAGGGAGAATGAATATATAGATCAGCAATTCACACATGCACCACGTTCCCGTGCACGGCTTTTGGCTGACCTCTTCTTTCGTTTTGAAGGAGAGCAACAAGAGCAAATTTTTGAGGAAGTTTTAGCAGCAATAGACGAAATTCCTGCCGAACCTTGCAAATCAAGAACGCTTATTTCACTGGCAAACTATTTACCTAAGCTTGAGAGTAGAAAAGTTTTGGAAAAAGCCCTTATTATTGTTCGAGGGATATTAAAGGACACTTGGACAATAGCTCTAGAGAACCATTTATCTCACTTACCTACCTCACTTCTCAAAGCTGGAATTGAACTTGCTCTCACTGAGGCAGAGGGCTACCTGTTTGGATCTAGTAGATGGTGGGAACCAAACATGATTCATTTTAGTGAACAGGAGCCTCGATATTTTAATATTTGGCTAAGAGATCCAAACATAAACAAGGATTTGTCTTCTGATGAACCTTTAGTGTTCAATCAGTCTTATCAACTCCGAGTCAACATCAGTTCCGTTGTAGGTGGACTTGGGGAAGAAGATATCTTTGTGGGTGAAGCTTTAAGAGACACTTGGGGAGATAAAGAAACGCTACCCCTAACCATTATTGCTGAGTCTAAAGATTTTGAGATAGAACAAGATAATCGTGTACAAACTCTCAATCTACCTCGCAAAGGATCGACTCAAGCCATCGATTTTCAGATCAAGCCTCGCATTTCTATGGACAGCGGAACAATCCGCGTATATCTTCTCTACCGGGGTTACTTCCTTCAATCCAAGGAAATTAAAGCACTAGTTTTAGATACAGCAGGTAGCAAAATACCAGGCGCACTAACTGCACGTAGACTTAATGCTACTCAAGACTTTATCAATCCTAATGAACTGCATTTGCTTCCAGAGCGGATGCTAACAATTAACGTTGCAGCAGATCCCAAGGATCAAAGCGTTACCCTTACCTTTCTGAATCGTGTTAATGGAGATGAAGAACTTGTTTCCCATGACACAGAACTACCATCAGATGCTCTTGTGGGAATGATTTCTGGCATCAGGAATTTGCTCGAATTAATGATTAAAGGAGGTAAATTAGACGGACAGGATATGCGTGGCTATGCCAATATTCTAAGTGGTGATAATAAAATGTTGAATATTTGGTTGCCACGTTTAGCTGAGGTTGGATACAACCTATACAGACTTCTGTTTGACAATGAAGGGCTGGAATCAGAAGAATCTGCAAGAGCATTATTATCCACTCTACAACCTGGCACAGTTATTCAGGTTAACAACACCAGAGATGTCTTAGGAATGACAACCATTCCGTGGGCACTACTATATCAACGGGAAACATCATATATTCCAGGGCTGACCCAAGTTTGTGAGGAAGCTATTAATCATAGTACTCCAAAACGTCGAGACTGCTCGGGTTGTCCGTTGGCTGAAGACCCTGATACAGTTTGCCCCTTCGCTTTTTGGGGATACCGATACTCAATTGAGCAGCTTCCTGCTTGGAGAAGTAATGAAGCTTCTGATCGTATTCCATCTTTGGTAAGGACTATTAGAAACAATAAACCTCTGAATCTCAATTTAATTGTCTATCCTGGCTTCAAGATGTGGGATGGGCATCGTCAAGAAATTGAAAAAATAGGTCCAGAGTCTATACAACTTCGATTAGCCAAGGAAGGCAAAATTGCAGAGGTCAAAACTCATTGGGATTCATACGGGACTGATTTGGATTTAATTTACTTCTACACGCATGGGGATATGGATAAAACTACTGGGCAACCATATCTCAAGCTATCTGATATTGAGATGATTAGAAGTAATTTCTTAAGCAGGTACAAGGGAAAGTGGACAAAAAAACCATTAGTCATTCTAAACGGATGTGCTACGGGAGATTATAAATCTGACAGTTACGTCAGTTTGATTACAGATTTTCGGCAGGCAGGAGCCAGTGGAGTTGTTGGCTCAGAGTGTTCTGTCCCTGAATCTTTTGCTGTACCCTATGCTAATCAGCTACTATCCCATTTATTCAAAGCAAAGCCCTTAGGACAGGCAATGTTAAATGTACGCCTTCAATTTCTTAGAGAAAACAAGAATCCTCTGGGGCTAGTTTATTCTCTTTACGCTGCTCATGAAATTGCTCTAGCTCAGGCTTTGAGTTCTTAATCATTAACGACAACATAATTTATGAAGCGTTGGTTCCTTGGTGTCCTAATACCTGTCATTTTAATTAGCGCTCCGGCTCAAGCTCAATCTACGACAAATATTGAAGTTGATTCTAGTAACAAGGCGTTGAACATTTCCGGTTGGCTAGAGGAAAACAATACACTAGCTGGCAGCTTACGATTAACAGCCCGAGGAGGCAATGTAGAAAATTTCATCTTTTTACCTTCTGAGCTACGTAGCAAAGAAGGAGATGGAATAATCAGTCCCCACCAAATTACCCTCGAAGGAACTCCTTCCCTCTCTTCTGGCGTTTCCAAAGATTTTCAAGTCAGAGTATCTAATATCCACCTACCCGGAGTCTATGAGGGAAGGATTAAACTGCTTTTATCAAATCAAGCACAATCTCAAATTGTTCCATTAACAGTGGTCGCGAAGGCAAGACCAAATCTTACCCCCTTACCAGACGCATCTCAAGTTCAGTTAAATCTTGTCAATTGTTCAGGTTCACTCGGTGCGCTTGATTGCCTTCTAGGTCATTTTCTGCTGCCCGGTTCTTTCCAAAGGAAGTGGGAACTGCATTTCGATAACCTTACACAAGCACCAGTAAACTTGGTTGACACTCAAGTCGTTGTTAGGGGAAGACAATCTGGATATCAGTTGACTGAGACTGAACTAACTCCTCCTCAAGAGAAGCAAGTCTTACCTGCCAATCAAATTGTCACCATACCTCTAATCATTGATCAATCAGCAATTCCGCCCGATCAATACGTTGGTACATTGCATTTCACTCTAGAGGGGCAATCCCAGCGCCTAACAGCACCAGTAGATTTGAAGGTGCGATCAGGTCCACTTTTACCACTCATCCTGCTGCTATCAGGCATCGTACTGGGACGGTTGTTTAAATATATGCAGGAACGAGGCACCCCAATCACAACTGCCAAGAAGGCTGTTAATCAACTCAAATATCGAATACAGCAAGAAGCAACGAATCCAGATGAGCAAGCCTCTCTATTATCTATGGCTGATGAGATAGACCGCTTAATCTATCAAGAAAAGTTGGAAAAAGCTCCTGTCCAACTAGAGGCAGTTGAAGCCAAATTGGAAGCTATACTTAAACTTCAGCAGCTTGAAGAGAAGCTACCCCCCGTGGAAGGAGAAACAGATTTAGACAAGAAAATTCAGAATGTCAAAGATGAAATAGAGCGTACTCGTAAACTCTTACTTCTGAAGCAAGTAGACGTAGACGTGAAGGAGAGATTAGACAAGATTTTAGAAGGAGTTACAAGTCTAATAGATCAAGGACTAATGGGTGATGATACTAATGAAGGCACTAGCACGAAAGCAGATCAAGTGATAGACCTTGGGGAAGCATTAAAAAATGACATTTTGCACGCATCTACTGTTTCTTCAACAACACAAATAACCAGCCGCGACACAAAACTAATCTGGCTAGTTCGTCTCCAGAATTGGTTCGTTATCGTTTCTGGTGTATCCGATCAAATCAGAACTGAGGCAACCGTCTGGATAGTACGCCCATTAGTCTCACTGACATCACTCATTTTCCTATCAATTGTGGGACTCAACTCAATATATATCGACAATGGAGCTACCTTTGGTTCTAAACCTTTGTCTGATTACTTTAGCCTAATTTTTTGGGGACTTAGCGCAGATGTCGCCAGTCGAAAATTAAGCAATCTGCGGGATACAAACACCGAAAATACAACAAATTCGTGACTGTTGTAAGCATAAATGTAGCGGTGCGTGTAGCAAGTCGAGTGTTAGAGGATTCAAACAAATCTTCTCAAGAAGTTGAGTGGACAGCCGTCTCTCCCAGTGAAGTCTGTCCCACCGTACCCACATAAAAGAGTCTCCGACTCCGGTCACATTGGCAGTAATAAACCCAATGGAATGCAGACCACGAAAGTATTTTCGAGGAGCGAACCGGCTGACCCTATAAGCCGAGCGATCGCTAATCTCATCCAGTTTGATCAACCCCTCCCCCATGAGCCTGTCGAGCCTGAACTCGTCTTGCAACAGCTCGATGAAATTGGCTCACCTGCATCAATGATACAGGCAGGTTACCGCTTCTTCGGATTTGTCACGGGTGGTTCTCTGCCTGCCGCCTTGGCAGCTAACTGGCTAGCTGCCGCGTGGAACCAAAATTGTGGACTCTATCGCATCACCCCAGCTACAGCCTTAGACGATTGCAGATGTAGGTGTGAGCTACCTCTGAAATTGCTTATTTTTGTTTGAAGTTGGCTACAAACTCCCAAAGACATTTCTTGTTTGGTAACGGATTCTCCTCACGAGTGGCAGCTAGTGTCTCATCAATTTGCTCTAAACATTTTGCTATAAACTCAGTTTCTCTGTACTCGCCCTCAGCAATATTTACTTCATAAGTTTGAACGAGAATGTTGGCTAGGCTGACTAGCCATAGCAGACAAATACTTGCTTTATGCCAAGTTTGGTAGTGACGGTAGCGTAAAAATGGCTGGCGTAAAATACTCTGAGTTTTACCTTGGAGATTTTTAAGTCGTTCCAGCCACTTTCTCCTGTTTTCTGCATTGTTATTTACAATCGCCCATGCACCAAGTTGAATCAGCTCTAAACCTTTTGATCCCTCTAAATCAGGTTCAAATGTCTCATCCTCTTGTTGGCGGTTTGGCGATGAAGTATGGGCTTCAAGCTGTTTGAATAAGATTGGTAGCCAAAGTTCCGCAACCTGCTCGTCCGACAGCTTACCATTGTTAATCAACGGGATGAGAAAATCGTTGGTCGTAGACACTGCCCAATCTCCCTCGCTGGGACCGCTCAAACGACAAACGATTTCTGAAAGTTCTGCATTAGATATATTTGTAGGGAATACTTGGTGCATTTGGTTAAATATTTTCACAAGAAGTTGCCCCAACGCTTCATCTTCTTCTAAATATCTTTTCGGATTTGCCCTGACTCTTAGGTTAAAACCCCACTCAGCAAGAGTATACGTTTGTTCCAACGGGGTTAGAACTGCAATCGCTGTAAATGCTTCCAATGGCTTAGTCCTAGAGTTCCATAAGGGAGAGAAACTGTTGGCAGCGATCGCCCGAATCAGCGGAATATCGCTTCCTAATAAAGCCGATAGGAACGGGGGATTTTTTCTGTATCCAAATTGAGCCATAAGCAGGTCATCGAAGACCTGTTTCAAGATGAAGGCAAGAGTATGTCTGAGATTCCAAAGTTTGGAGGCATCAGTCTCATTCTCAGGTATTGCAGCTAGAGCTTGCTGCAACTCTGTAATTACGCTCACGAGTGTTCCTGGGTCTAGCTGAGCCAAAACTTGTGCAGCATAGCGGATTCCATTGTCCTGCAAGCAAGGAACCCAAGTCCGACAATCAGCAAATCTCAATAGCTCATTGGATTTTTGTACGGCTTCTGGGAAACCTACATTCAGCAAGTCCGTAAGCAACAAAGCTTCAGCATGGGTGTCTGGCTTAAATGATGCAATGGGAAGGTTTAATTGGTCTGGTGCCTCAACGAGGAAATCTTTAAGCCTTAATGAAAGGGCTTCTCCACTCGAAGAAATAAGCCTATCAAGATAATCACTGCTGTTAGAGGTATGATTTAGCCAACTCCATAGTCCAGTCCACAGTTTGATAAAGTCGGGAGGGCTGGCAGCAATAAGAGCTGAAGCCAATTGACCTAAGTAAAAATCTGCCTGAGTGGAATCTTCCTCTCTGAATTCAAAGTTTCCTTTTTCCTCGTCTAAATCCCCGTAACTTTTGAGGTGATCGCCCAATGCGGTTTCATCTAGACACAGAAGACTCTCATCTTGCAGAAGGGTCGCAAAGAAAAAGTTGACGTGTGGAATATCGGATAGCTTGAATGAACTCCTAGCAGCGGACAGTGTTCTTGGTTCGCGAATTGATGAAAACAGTGGAATAATTCTGCTATTGGAGTCAGAGGAAGGATTGAGCAATTCCTGGACATAAGCTTCTACAGTCGAGAGTACATCGCTGGGAATCGGAGTGATTAGCAATGGGTGATGTTTTGTCGCTCCCTGGATGGAATTTGACAGGTGATAGCCAGTCTTTGCCTTTCCCTGATTGTCAAACAGCAGGATGTAGCGATCGTGGAATAACTGATCGTTCTTCTCAGTTGTACTTCTCAGATCCAGTAGCCGAAACTTCAAACCAGATAGGAGTAAGTTAATATCCCCTCTATAACAAGCTCCTTTAAGCCGCGTTGCTCGATGAGGCTCCCTTGGTTGACTGGGATCTGTGGGGTATTGAGAATTGGCTTGGGTATTGGCAAGAACCACATATTCAGCTTGAGCAGCTCTTGCTCTTGCAATCACCTCTGTGATGCCTGATTCGTCAAAGTATGGATCGACAATCAAAACCTTGCTAATGGATGCATCATCTGTCAGAGATTGGAGCCACTTGAAGAAGGTAAAGATTCCAGGTTCCTCCATATTGGCTCCCCAACCATTTCTGATGAAGAGACCTCCAGAAGGTCTAGAGAAACAACGTTTCGCAAACTGGTAGATCTGTTGTCCTTCAACAATCCAAGGCGCAGGTTGGTAGTTAACAAGGCTGAGTTGCTGATAGTGAGTTTGCCTAACAGTTTGAGCTTGTTTAATTGGCTTGCTGAGTTTTTTAGCTTTACTATATTCTCTGAGCCAATTTGATTCGAGTTGTACTTCAAAGCCATTAATACCTTGATTGAGGTTTACCTGTCTGAAGATTGGAGCTGAGATTTCGTACCAAATTTCCTCTACGTCTCCATGTTCTGGCTGTACCCAAATAGTAACGAGATACTTAGTAATTTCCTGCTGAGTTGTGAAACTAACTGACGCACCTAATTCCGTAACTTGAAGAGTTTTCAGGCAGTCGAGACTGACTTCCCGATCGTTCCAGAGGCGGCAACGCACTGTAGCCTGAGTGCTGATTGCGAGTACGTCTGGCGGAATTTCAATTGTTACGGTGTAAGCAGGCGAGTCAAAGCTAACCTTAACTTGGTTTTTTTCATAGCTATCGGCAGCCGGAAAGCATAGCCATTCAAGATTACCTAATCGCTTACTATCTGCACCACAAAAGGCTAATCCTGTTTCCGCCTGCAAGTGGGAGAGGCATTTCTTTGCTAAATTCTCGTGTTGGGGAAATGGTGTACCATCGGCTGCTCGGAAAAGATTCAGCTTACCAAGGCGACAAAGTGAACCCACAAATGCTGGAACAACTTCATTAGGGCTAGTAATTGGCTTCAATTCATCAATGACTGCTAGGTGAGACCATGCGGGTTCGACAAAAATAACTGGTCGAACGATGAACGATCTTGTTAATTCCCTTTGTGATGTTGCAAGATGAAATTGCCCGCAGGGATGGGGTTGATTGGCGGACTTCAGAGGCTCAACAACTCCGAGCTGTTGGCAGGCTCCCTGCAAAGAGAAACCTTCACAGAGTTTCGTTACCAGATTGAAAATCACCTTACCACAATGGTGAAAATTGAGTCGGTACACTCGATAGGCATACGGAGGGCTTTTCCATTCGGGTAGGGAGTTAGAAATTGACCAAGTGTTTAACTCCCTGAGCATTCTGGGGATAACCCAACCATATAAGAGGCGATATTCTCTAGTTTCTGCTTTCTTGATTTCAAGTAACCACAGGCATAAATCACAGGCATCTAAGCTGTCTGGGCTGAAAACTCTTGCCAAGCGACGATCCTGGCTTAGCTCATCTAGAGATTGCATAAGATCTTTAGGTTTAGGAAACGTATTTGTAGGAGTTCTCACACTGGCTGTAGTAAAGGCTCCAAACTGCGCCACAAGTACCACGAAGCAATACTACAATAGGGCTTCCACTTTTGTCCGAAGCTTTCTGTAGTCTTGCGGTCAGGAAGTGCCTCAAGACCGTAGAGTTTCCTCATGCCTGCACGTACACCCAGGTCATCCACAGGCAAGACATCCCACCGCTTGAGACGAAAAATCAGGAGCATCTGCACAGTCCAGTGTCCGATACCTTTGACCCGCGTCAGAGTCTTGATAATTGACTCATCATCCATGACTTCCAACTCCTCAAGAGTGGGCAATCCGGCGATCGCATGACGTGCCAAGTCTTTAAGATAAGAGATTTTGGGGCGCGAAATCCCCACCTTGCGGAGGACTTCATCTGGCGTGTCGAGGACATCTTGCGCCAGAGGGAGAGGAAGCTGCTGCACCCACTGAAATTAGTGATGCGACGACTCTGCCCAAACTAATGCTGAGCCTCAAGAGTTACAGCCTACTACGAAAAAGGCATTGCGATGTGTTTAACCAAAAAGAAACAGGTTAGGGTTGGCGACTAAAAGTCGGGTGAGTAATAGCAATAATTTTCCGCTATCAGGCTTACGCATTGACAAATAGAAATTACCTAAATATATATCTTCTTTACGAAATCCTAAGTGTTTTTGAAAGGGGGCAGTGATGATAGGGGAATGCTTCTAGAGCCTGCATTGCTGATCGAATTTCAGCAGCCAACTGTCTTGCTGACTGGGTTTGAGCCTATTTCAAGCTCATTTTTGTTTAAGTCCCGTTATTGAGTTGCATAGTTTTTCACAGCTTGAAGTATACCTGAAGACCCAAAGCGATCGCTCGTACTCTCCCTCAGTTATCAGTTCACATAAGTAGTGACAGATGTAGTGGATTCGCTTCAAATAGCGATTCACCGATCAACTCTCCGGGGTGCGATTGCGCTCGTTTGCCTGTGCTGTAATAACCCCATCCGAATTTTCCGCTTTATACTCATAGCGGATCTATTCCCTTGTTTTGTTGAAGAAGCACTAGGGTTGGAAATCCGTTCTTGGTTGTTCATGGGCACTCTCGCTAGGAGCGGTTGGTGTGCAATTTAACGAGATAGCTTTTCAAGCCTTTTTTAATTTGTCGGAATCACGGATACGGTGATCGAGGCGGGCAATCTCACGAGAGTGTAAATCCTGACCCTGAAATTTGGGAAACAGGCGATCGTCATTGAATACCATTGCAGCAATTTTAGTCTCAGCGATGGGTAGGGGATACATCGAAAGAAAAGCTCTTATCGTTAGAACTACGAGCTTGCAGTCCTATCACTTTCACTTGGCTCTACCCCTAAAAAGAAGCCGGGGTAAGTATTGAACTACCTGCTGATCTGCAACGCCCCACGATTTTAGAAGGATAGCCATAACGCATCAACGGAAATTTGGCTCTCCCGAACAACAGGAGGCTTTAGCAGCGCTGATGGGGCACTCGCTGCGGGAAGCGGATGAAATCTATAACTACATGACTCCCATAGAGAAGACGAAAAAAGCGCTTAACTGGTGGCAGCCTTCTTCCAATTAGTGCTTAACCTAGAGGATTTGGCTGATCCCATTGAGGTTCTAATGGCATTGCTTCAAAAGTACAGCGGTTAAGCCCTAACTTACAGCTGCTCTGAAATTGCCCGCGTGTGCTATCTTGATTGTAAAAAGTGTCTCTATTTACACTATATAAATTTACTTTGTTATGTCAACAACAAAACCATCAGTTAGAGCTACGGATATTGCTGAATATATTCGTTATCAATCCTGCGAACGCCGATTTAAATTAAAATTTAACGACTACGAACTTGCTAAACAAATTCCTTTCTCCGAGTTAATTTTTGCTACTTCTTTAGATCCTGTATTGGAAGAAGCAGGTCGAATAAGAGAGAAAGAATGGGAAACTTCACTCCAAAAATATGATTTTCTTGATTTAACTCAAATAAGCCAAAAATCTAGCCAAGACAAAGCAACTGAATGGAATGAATTTGTAAAAAAAATAGAAAGTTTACCAGCAGGGCAAAAAGCTTATGGGCGAGAAATTTCCATCAATGGCAATATTGAAGAATTTAATATCCGTGGACAAATTGACTTCATAGTTGTGCTATGGGAAAATAATGAACCTAAACTGCGATTAGTTGAAGGCAAAGCATCTCGTAAAGATCGAACTTATCATCAAGCACAGGTTGCTTTGTATCGAATGCTTGTACGGAAACTGATAAAAGAAAACCCAATTACTATCAGTGGAGTAAACCTCAAACCTGAAAATATTGAATGTGTTGTTGTCCGCATTGATGAAAATACCAATAAAAGTCAGGACATTATTCAATCTCAACCCCTCAATCTGGATACTATAGAAGCTGATATTAGTCGTCTAATAGCGTCTGATGGGGCGTTAAAACGCATTATTGAAACTGACTTAGCTGATTTAGATTATCAGTTAGACAAAAAATGTAGTGACTGTACATTAAGCGTCCATTGTTTAGCTGAGAGTGCAAGAGAGCGTCGTTTAGAATTGTTAGGAATAGATTCATCAATTATTACTGTATTGAAGAAAACAGGTATAAAGACTATCGATGATTTAGCCGATCTCGATTTAACAGGCAATCAAGTTATTCAAATTCAACAAGATATAAGTTTTACAGATAATTTAGAACTGCTTAAATTAAAGGCACAAACCCGTAGACGCACTCTTCCTGGTGGAGATTGTGATCCAAATATTTATGAAGTACAAGCACTACCCAATTATTCAGGAGGTCAAAGTCAACTACCAGAACATTTAATTAACAATGAACGTCTCATCCGTGTCTATCTTTCTATTGAATATGATTATGTTGAAAATCGAATCGGTGCGCTGGCTGCTCACATAACTAAAAGTGAAGGTAAATTAGACCCGAAATTCTTACAAAATGAAGATGCAAAATGGGAACCAGACCCTAATATTAAAGAATATATAGAGGAAGGACACGATGAAGAACAGAAACCTATTTATAAAGAAAAAGAACTAGAAGGTGAAGATGTAATTGAGTTCCAAACATCAGCATGGACAGGAGAATATAAAGTAGATAATGGTTCTGAAAAACAGCTAATACAGGGGTTTTTATCAAAGTTAGTTGGTAAAATTGCAAAAGTAGCTAGAACAGAAAAAGCACCAATTCATTTTTATGTTTGGTCACGTCAAGAAATGACTCAATTGGTTGAAGGGTGTTCCCGTGTTGACTCTCAACTTCTAAGCCATTTGCGAGAATTGCTTGGTTGTCGTGAAAGTTTAGAACAATTGATTTATTCTTGTCTCTATGATGAAGTAGATCGTCGTTATGCGTTGGGATGGACAGGAAGAGATTTAGCGGTCGTAACATCTCTTAAGTGGTATGGAAGACGTTACCACTGGAAACGAGAAATTAATGGACAACTGGTTAATCTAGATCAGGCTTTTTCTCAAGATGTCTTTGACTTTAAAACAACTTTGTCGATAGATAATAATAATCAATGGACAACATCAAGTTCTCAAAATGTTCGTAAACATCAGTTTGAAATTAGGCTAAGATACTTTAATTCTTTAAGTGCAGCTTATTGGCGTGCCTTTTGGCGAAAACTTCCTAACCCAAATGATCCAAAACTTACCGCAAAATTAAAAACCTCCATTGAAGGTTACAACGGAGCCAAAAAACTTAATTATTTAGAAGAGTATTTTCGCGCTCGTACTCATGCTATCAGATGGATTGAAGAAGGAATTCGGTTTAAGAATTCAGAAATAACTAAAGAATCATTGACCATCGCTGATTTGCCGGATTTCAGTTTAGGTGTAGATGATGCTGCTCAAGCAGGTATTGATTTTCTTCGTTTAGATCAGCACGTTAAGGTAACAGATTGGATTGCAAGTCATTTAGTCCCACCTATCTATCGTGTTTCTTTAGGGAGAACAATCCCTGTCAAAAATGTAGTGTCACAGGGTAATAAATTAACAGCAAAGATTAATCTTGATAAATACAGTATTACTTCTGAAATATTGCAAGCTAACTGTACCATTGATGTAGGTTCTTTTGTTAGGCTTAGTCCGAGTTCTGATCATCCACATCAAGGTCAAACCATTAATCAAATTTTTGCGGGTGGAAGCACCTGTGTAGTAGAAGTAATTGACTGGGATAGTGGAGAGATTGAACTTGCAGTTAGACAAACACGAAGTCCAGATCGTTATCAACTTCGTGGTCGTTTTTTTCAAAATGAAGAAGATATTTATGATTATGCCACTATTGATGAAAGTCCTTCAGATTTTGTGGCTGGAAGAGTTGATCAAACATTACAAAATAGTCAAGGAAATCATATTTGTCAGTGGTTTGCTCCGCAAAATCCTCAAATTCCACCACAAACTGCTCTCTCAGCAATTGCTTTAGAACAATATCACAATCTACTCCAGAATTTACCGCTACCAAACAGTAAAAAGCTAAATAATAAGCAAATTGCAGCAGTAATAGATGGACTAAAAACAAGAATTCAACTTTTACAGGGGCCACCAGGTACAGGTAAAACAGAAACAACTGCGATCGCTACCTTTCTCAGAATCTTAGCACGTCGTTCTGCTGGCGATATTGTTCTTATTACGGCACATACTCATACAGCCGTAGATAATTTACTTTTACGTTTAGACAGCCTTTTACCCATTTTGAACCAGCACACAACTGACTCTGGACTTACTATACCAACAATTCAGTTGAGTAAAGTACATTCTTCAGAAATTCAGCATACAGGTGGAAATATACATGACTTTCAAGCTCGACCTTGTGTTACAAAAGTCAATCAAATGCTGTCGAATGCTGTATTAATCATTGGTGGTACAACCAGTGCAATTTTGAAGATGGTAGACGAATTAAATAGTAAAAATAGGTTTCGTAATCGCTATCCTCAAGGTTTTCAAACAACTACTCTAATCGTTGACGAAGCAAGTATGATGGTATTTCCCCACTTTCTTGCTTTAGCGACGTTAGTCAGAAATGACGGTGAAATTATGTTAGCGGGAGATCATCGGCAACTTGCGCCTATTGTTACCCATGACTGGGAAAATGAAGACCGCCCTCCTGTTGTACTTTACCAACCTTATGTTAGTGCATATCAAGCAATTCAAAATCTCAAAGAAAACTCAAATATTAATGTTTCTGATGAAGCCATTTTGCGCTCTGCTTTAGATTTTACCCATCGTTTACCCCCAGTGATTCGTGAACTTATTGCACGTCTTTACCGTAAAGATGATATTGAACTAAAAGGAAAAGCTCAAAGTATAGAAGAAAAAGAGGTTATAGGGACTTGGCAAAAACTTTTACAAGGAAACGGAGGTCTTTATCTTGTCCTTCATTCTGAGCGTCAATCAAGACGGAGTAATATAGTTGAAGTAGAAATAATTAGACATATTCTAGATGCAGGCGGAGAAATTCCTAATGGCTCCGTTGCGATTGTAACTCCTCATCGCGCCCAAAGAACACTACTTAAAACAGAGTTATCAAATTATTATGAAAGTGCTGTTGATGTGATTGATACTGTGGAAAAATTACAAGGTGGCGAACGTCCAAATGTTATTGTGTCTGCAACAGCAAGCGAGCCATCTGCAATTAGTAAAAATGTGGAATTTATCCTCAATCTCAATCGCTCAAATGTTGCCTTTTCTCGTGTTCAAGAAAGATTAATTGTTGTCTGTTCTAAAACACTCCTAGATTACATTCCCGCAGAATTTGAACATTATGAAGAAACAATGCTGTGGAAAGCCTTACGTTCTGAATGTTCACAGCTTATTTTTACTGAAAATGTTAATGGGCATAAAGTAGAAGTATTCACGCCTCCTTCCAAAAACAAGGAATGAGTGTTTTGCTCAAGCAAATTATTCCACTAACTGAAAGCTAAAGGCTGAGTTCTAGTCCCGCAATAACCCTCCCCGATCTGTCCATCAAATCCGCAGAAGTGCTACTGGGGCGCACCCACTATATGATGGTGTACTAACTGGAGAACCACTTAACACATGGTACAGAATGCCAGGAGAGAGTTAATCCAATCAAGTATGGAGCATAAGATTTACCCGGTAATCTGCCTATATTAGGGAATAATTTCAACCCTCTTGTCTCAAAGTTAGTTACTGTCTCTGTGACAATTCAGCCCGCAAAAAAGCGATCGCACTCTCCCAACTAACAGTCTGATGCAGCAACGAACGGGTGAATAGCTCTTTTACAGCACGGATTTCTACTTCTGTGAGATTCTTCGCCAAATGCGCCGCATAAGAAGGTCTATTCGTTGCAGAAGTAGTAGCAAACCAGCGCTCGATTAAGGCGGGTGTAATATGCATAGAGGTAAGCTCACGCTGCTCATCCACTTCAACCACCAACCCTACATCCTCAAAGGCAACCCGTAGCTCATCCGTATCCCAGTTCACCATTGGGTCTAACTTGTCAGTGTAAATCGCCTCTTCCGCTGCCACTAATCGCTGATACAAATCTGCATCTAGCTTCGACTTTTCGAGTAAACGATAAAGCCGTTGCGTGTGGCGTGGCACCGTCTCAGCTAATACCAAAACTCCCGACTGTTGCAGCAATTGAGCTAACACTTTAGCTGCTGCTCCTTTTTCCGGTTCATGGATAAGTGCATTGCGCCCGATGATGCAGTCAAACCTAATATCGGGGACTTGCGTTGCTAAGACTTCTGGCAACTCGGTTAAGGTAGAACTCAACACAAAAGGACGCTTGAGCAGAGGAAGTGCTGCCACCTGTTCTTGTAGGGCAACAGCTTCAGCCGATGTCCGAGTACAGGCATAAACACCACCTTCTGGTACCCGACGCAAAGCTTCAAACGTGAGTAAACCACTCCCGGCATTCAAGTCCAAAACAACATGGTGACGCTGAAGTTGAGTTAAGGTGAAAATGCGATCGCGTATGCCTGCGAGTTGTTCACCCACCTGACTCAATGTGCGTTGCAACCAACGGTCAACTGTGCGGTCAGTTGGTCTTGTTGTTAGCACTTCAACAGGTGAAACAAAAACGCCCTCTGCCACCGCTTCAAGTTGCGCTTCCCGATGACGTGCCACCTGCGTCTTGATTTCTCCTTCAAACCCCTGCGTTGAAGGTTGATAAAACACCTGTCCCTGCAAACTACTCGGCAAATACTGTTGAGCTACCCAATGGTCGCGGTAGGCATGAGGATACAGATAACCGGCTCCATGCCCCAATCCTTTCTTGTCCCGGTTGGCATCCTTGAGGTGATTGGGTACTTCCGCCTCCCGTTCCTTCTCAACCACTGATAGTGCATCGAAAAAGCCCATCACGCTGTTAGATTTGGGTGCGTTGGCGAGATAAAGCGTAGCTTGAGCCAAGTGATAGCGTCCTTCCGGCATCCCCACCCACTCAAAGGCACTCGCGCAGGCATTAACCACCACTACGGCATTGGGGTCAGCTAGTCCCACATCTTCACTAGCTAAAATCAACATTCGCCGGAAAATGAAGCGAGGGTCTTCCCCGGCATAAACCATCTTGGCTAGCCAGTATAAAGCTGCATCAGGGTCGGAACCCCGCAAACTTTTGATAAAGGCACTGATGGTATCAAAGTGGGCGTCTCCTTCCTTGTCATAGAGCACTGCCCTTTGCTGAATGGATTCCTCTGCGACAGCCAATGTAATGTGAATTGTCCCAGTTTCGTCGGGGGGTGTGGTTTCAACTGCCAGTTCCAGGGCATTGAGTAAGGAACGAGCATCACCGTTGGCGACATTGACTAAATGCGCGATCGCATCTGGCTCTACTATTACAGATAGCTTGCCATAACCGCGTTCCGGGTCAGCTAGTGCCTGTTCCAGGACACCGCGTAAGTCAGCTTCATCAAGGGGTTTGAGCTGAAAGATGCGCGATCGGCTGACAAGAGCTTTGTTAACTTCAAAGTAAGGATTTTCTGTCGTTGCACCAATCAGAATAACCGTCCCGTTCTCCACCCAAGGCAGCAGAGCATCTTGCTGCGACTTGTTGAAGCGATGAACCTCATCAACAAACAGGATAGTGCGCTGAGTGTGTTCCTTTTGGCGTTTTTGAGCGGTAGAAATTGCCTCCCGAATCTCTTTTACCCCAGACAGGACAGCATTAATCGCAATGAAGTGAGCGCGAGTGGTATTGGCAATAATCCGAGCGAGGGTTGTTTTTCCAGTACCCGGTGGACCAAAAAAGATGACCGAAGAAAGTTGGTCAGCTTGAATCGCACGGCGCAACAGGCGTCCCGGTCCAATGATGTGGTCTTGCCCGATAAACTCATCGAGGGTGCGAGGACGCATCCTGGCAGCGAGGGGTTCCTCGTTGTCCGCTGATTGTTGGCGCTTCTTGTCGAACAAGTCCGTTTTCACCCGAAAAGCAAATTGGCATTTGCCAGTATAAGGCAACCCTTCACCAGCTAAAAATCATTAAAGCCAAGTTTAAATGTGCAGTTTGGCTACGTGTCCTGTCGCCAGGACACAGCACATTTTAGTTTAATCTAGTACGTTGTTAAATTCCAGTCGGCTGGAATTTAACAAGAGCCGGGGCGATCGCACTTGTCCCCAATGATTGTCTGTAGTTGTAATATTACTAACGCCCCTTAGAAATTATCAGGAACTCGTTTGTATCAAAGATTGGCGCGATCGCGTTCCTCACCCTAATCGGGGGTTGGTAAGGAGGAAACTGGAAGCCGTTGTCGTAGACTTCGTCTCGCGAGAGCTAAGTCAGTCTCTTGCTTGTCCGCATGATATACACTCAGTTGGCTTTATTGAGTAATGTTAAGCCTTTGAATTACCGAAATGCAGGGTTTCACAGACATGTTTCAAGTCCGTAATTGGGACAAGATTCTAGTGCTTACGCGATTGCTACCTCACAACTGGTGATTTGCGTACTCAGCTTATCAGTCATCACAGTGATCGCTAAAAAGCGAGTGCCAGCATCCGATAGCCGGGGGCTGGCACTCGAAGATTCTTAATCTGATTTATTAATGTTTAGGGTCTTTAAATTAGCTGACCCCATTTGAACTTATATGAAGTTTTTATCAGAAAAAGTCAGCTTTTCCTGATTATTTTAGATTTTCTTTATATTCTTCTCCTACCTTGGATAGAAGCAGACTTACCCTAGTAGCGTTCTTTTCTGCTCTCGATAAAGAGAGTGCAGAACTTCTACACTCCCTCCTTTGCCCTATTGCCCTTTCTCAACTCGTACCGTAGCAGCGTTCCGAGACAGAGAAATCTCTACTCGTACACCCTCCGGCACGAGCCACTAAACCTCTCGCTCCAACACCAGGCGATCGCCTGGTGACATTTCATCAACACCTCACAAATAGGGGGTGACACCCCTCATCCCTAAGCGTAATAATAAGGTCAATAGATGCACCCTGATGATCGAGAGAGCCGCAAAACGTGACTCTCTTATTTTTTTTGGCAAAGCTTACAAATTTCTGTAAATATACCATTTGCAAGGCAGTGACTATGCAGGTTAGCTTCGATAAGGTGTATCTTGGCATTTCTGCTATGCCGGGAAGATTGTCAATGCTGACACGCTCTTGGGTTATAAAGAACTATTGCTTCTAAAGCAAGTGTACGTGTCTGAAGTTGGCGTTATGTAGAGGTACCCTCACGGGTACTGCCAAAATCCAGGAGCATTTGCGAAACTTTCAATAAGCTTAGTGCTTAAGCTTGATTAAGCTTACTGTGATGCTGAAACGTT